>JAICXZ010000788.1 GCA_025934475.1 Mucilaginibacter sp.
ATCGCATATTTCTGACTATACGTTTTTTGTAAGGTGTCGATGCGGCGATTTTGGCCCTTCAGGTATGCCGATTTCAATTTTTCACGAATTTCTTTGTCAAATATCTTCAGCTCGAGCGGCCGCGATATTACGATACCGATCATGATAGCAAGCAGGATACGCGGCGAGGCTTGTATGATTTGCTGATTAGTAGTGCCTTCCTTATTAATACTGGATACGATGTAACGGTCCATATTGAAGATGGCCAAACCCCAAAGCATTCCGAATAAAATGGCAAAGCCAACCGCAAACGGGCTACCATTGAACACGAAGTACATGGCGTATCCACCAGAAAGTGAGGCAAACAGCGCAGTAAAGAAAATGGTGGCGCCAATGCCTACGTATTTGTTATGTTCTACCGGGTATTTTTTTAAGGTACCTACATGCGCTCCTGAACAAAACCAGAAGAAGCGGGTGATTTTTTTCATTTAATGTAATCTAAAAGTGCTGTTTTTCTTGAACAACTGACCGACCCCGGGGGTAGACGGGATAATAAGCAGCATATAAATTTTATGCAAACATATAATAAAACGCTCTTATATGCTGATTGTTACAAATCAATGTTGTAAAATACTAATACGTATAAACAAAAATTACACGGCTTTGATTTCAATTTGTTCACGGATAAGCCCTCGCTTCGCAAAATGGGTTGTGCCTATCATCCGCGGGTCATTACCGCATTTATAGCTAATTAGTTATGCAATAAAAAACTACCTTTGATTTAAATACTAATAAAATGAAAGAAGTAACCGTAGAGGAACTGAAAGAAATGATGGATAAACACGAAGATTTTCAATTGATAGATGTTCGTGAAGATTTTGAATATGAAATGTCGAACCTGGGTGGCCAATTGATCCCGCTGGGGGGAATACTGATCGAAGCCGACCAGATAGCAAAAGATAAACCGGTTATCGTTATGTGCCGTACCGGCCGTCGCAGTGCAGCTGCCATTATGCAACTGGAACAGCAATTTGGTTTTACAAACCTGGCTAACCTGCAAGGCGGCATAATGGCCTGGTCGCAAGAAATAGATCCTTCAATGCAAGTATATTAAGCTATGGGTAAAAAACTAGCGCTGAATGTTTTGTACAACATCGGCATTTTTATCTGCCTGGTGCTGATCTATAACGGTTTTACCGGGAAGCAATATATGTACATCGCCGGTGCGTTGTTCATAGGAGCAATACTGGTAATGTTGAAGATTCGCTTGCTGAAGGAAGTACGCAACATGCAAAAGAAACCTTAAAAACTTAATACCATGCTTATCGCAATTTTAGGCATTATTATCCTCGTGGTGGGTATAGTGCTAAGGCGCTCGCCAGAGCCTGCGGGCCGCTTTGCCCGGACAGTTTCGACGATCGGTCTCATCGCCGTTGGTGTCGGGTTGTCAACTTCTATGTTTAAGCAAGTTGAGGCCGGAACCGTTGGGGTTCAAACGCTTTTTGGCAAAGTTCAGGACAATGTGCTTGAAAGTGGCTTGCATGTTATAAACCCGCTTGTCGAGGTAACAGTTTTTGACATTAAAACGCAAAACTATCTGATGAGCGCAAAGGAAAATGAGGGGACAGTGCAAGGCGATGATGCCATTCGCGTGCTTTCATCAGACGGGTTGGAGGTTACAATTGATCTTTCGGTTTTATATAGAGTGGATCCAGCCAAAGCGCCGTTTATCCTTCAAAACATTGGTGAGAAATATGAGGACAAAATAGTGCGTCCCGTATCAAGAACTGTAATACGCGACAATGCTGTAAATTACCAGGCTGTAGATCTGTATTCTGTTAAACGCCAGGAATTTCAGGATAAAATATTCAGAACCATCAGCCAGAACTTTGCTAAAAATGGCCTGATATTACAGCAAATACTCGTTCGCAATATCACGCTTCCCGCTTCGGTAAAGGCCAGTATCGAGTCGAAAATACAAGCCGAACAGGACGCACAAAAAATGCAGTTCGTGCTGCAAAAGGAACGCCAGGAAGCCGATCGTAAACGGGTTGAAGCACAAGGTATAGCCGACTACCAGAAGATTATCTCAACGCAATTATCAGACAAGCAACTGCAGTACGAATATATCAAGGCTCAAAAAGAAATTGCCCTTTCGCCAAATGCCAAAGTGATCATCATCGGTAATGGTAAGGGTAATCCAATAATGCTAAGTGATAAATAGCGAAGCATACGAATTTTTCGAATGAGCTCGAATTTCACGAATTGAC
>JAICXZ010000514.1 GCA_025934475.1 Mucilaginibacter sp.
ACATAAATACCGATAATGCAAACATAACGGCTGCAATGCAAAAACTGGCGGCAACCGGTTTACTGATACATGTTTCGGAATTGGATGTTTCCGTAAATCCCAATAACGACCCTAATATTTCTTATACTTACGATCTGCAACAGCAGCAATCAGACAAATACCGGTTTGTAGCGCAAACCTATATTAATACGGTCCCCAAAGCACAGCGTTATGGCATCACTACCTGGGATGTGGGCGATGCCGATAGCTGGATACCGGTATATTTTAAACGCAAAGACTGGCCGTTGCCGTTCGATGGCGTATACCGAAGAAAAAAATGCTATGATGGGTTCTTGCTCGGCCTAAAGGGTCAATGAACATAATCGACGGAACCGATAATAAAACGCAGATTCTTTTGCACGTACTCTTCGCCCATTACATTTTCGATATCTTTCCTTAATTGGTTATTAAATTGTTTGCAGCAACATAATATAGTGATACGGCTGCCGGATTGATTCATAAAAGCGTGCAGCAAATGCTGACTGCAAACATGGTTAACCAGACTCTCTCGTACATTATCAACAGCTTCCATTGGGTAATAAAGGTTAAAATCAGAAATTAATAACTGATAAGTTCAGGTACCAAAAATTCCGATGGTTGGGGGGCTGCTATCCCCGGTGGCTAACTCATCCACATAACTTCTGAGACCAGCCTTTACACGCGCTGTTTCCTCTTCGCCAACTAACAAATTCAGGATGTCGATGCTCCGCTGAATATGCGGATCGAATGGCTCAGGATTTAATACATTCATCAAACGACTTTGTAGATATTGACGCATGGGCTTGGCAGGGGTGTTAAATTTTCATCACTTTTTGTCAACAACACGGTGTAAAACGTATTTGTTTTAACATCTAATCCGAAATAAAATTATCCAATATTTCTACAGAATTTCTACAGAATCTTTTCATAAAACTCTGCGTGTTTGTCTTAATAGTTAATACTCTGACAAATTTTTCTAGGTTCAAAACAATTTTTATTGTTCTAGTATTATAGTCTACACATTAACTTAACAAACATTCTCGACCCATGAAAAGTAAAATTACCAATCTTGCAACCTTCCTTATCATAGTTGTTCCCCTGGCATTTGCCGGTTGCAAGAAATTCAATGGCAACGGCGATACAAGCAAGAACAACGGCAACGGGAACAACGGCAATGGTGGCACCACACCAACCAGCAAATACACAAACCCCAACACGGCTACTGCGGTATGCGATGCGAACATGGTTGACACAGCTCTCACCAATCACGGCTGGACAAAAACCTTCGACGAAGAGTTTAGCGGTAGCCTATCCGGTTGGCAGGTAATGCACGGCGGCATGTACAAGGAGCTTGAGTGCAACGACCCGTCTAACGTACAGATAGTAAACGGTGCCCTGCAAATTACTGCCAAAAAGGGAGCTATAACAGGCCCGAAAACTGTGGGTAACGATACATCTGCAAATTTTGACTATTCGTCTGGCTGGTTGGTATGTAACACGCCTTTTGTTGCCAACGCCAATACGCCTAAAGTTCGGGTAGTTGCCAGGATCAAAGTTGCTTCAGGCTACGGCTTAACATCTTTATTCTACAGCTATGGTAGCGGCGTATGGCCTACGGCTGGCGAGATCGATATGCTGGAAACCCAGGGTGATAACACCAAAGTTTATGCTACCGACTATGCCTTTGGCCCTTCGCAAAATGTAAATAACGTTTCCGGAGGTTTGCTATATAATCCGACTACTGAGGATCTTTCGGCATGCTATCACGTGTACACCATGGAGTGGACACAAAATTCGTTGAATTCATATTTGGACGGAAAACTGGTGGAATCTAAAACAAGCGGTGGTTACATCCCTTCGTTATACGGCAAACCGCAATATATATCACTTAGCTTGCCAATTGGCGGTTTGTACTATTCAAACATCAATACCGCTAATATCCAGGGTGGTACAATGTCCGTCGACTGGCTGAAGGTTTTCACTTCAAATTAAAAAAATTGGTCAAAACATTTTTGGCAGGATAAATGTTTTAGCCAAAAGAGATTTGATTAATACAAAGTTAAAACATAAGAAAATGGCTCGTGCCTGATGCGGGCCATTTTTCGTGCATAATTCATCCGGCAATTTTTTGGTTTGAAAAATGAAAAGATTGATAATAGCCGCTTTATTGTTTGTAACGTTTAAGGCATCTGCGCAAAGTCCTGTTCCTGCCCAGGATGCAGATAAGTTTGTAGGCCAGGTAATGGCAACCTATGGTTACGTGCTCAAAGCCGCTAAAGAAGGCCGGGCCATGTACATTACCTACGGCAGCAAATACGATCAAAAAGGCATCGTATTAAAATTGAGCGACGAAATGAAGCTTGAGCCCGAGAGCAATTTCCAGGACCTGAAGGGCCGTTTTATCACCGTTACCGGTATGATCAAAAGGGACAAACAGGGTAAAGTGCTGATAGACGGCGATGATCCGTCAACAAGTATCTTTGTGAAGCAATCGCTCGCGACAAATTAACGTCAGGCTGTCTGCAATGTTGCTGTTTCCAGCGGAACCTTTTGCTTCTCCTTTAGCTTTTGCTTTCTCAAAAATCTGAAGTGCATTAAGCCAATCAACAATGCACATATTCCTTCGAACATCAAGGTATCGGGTGTGCCGATCCATTTGGATACCGCCCCAACAACTACTCCGCCAATAGGCTGCATCCCAAAAAATGCCATCGCATAAAAGCTGATTACCCGGCCACGCATAGTAGGATCGACCGTGGTTTGCAATATGGTATTGCTCACCGTTACCTGCGACATCATGCCAAAACCAGCTATGGTAGCAAACACTAGCGCCAGCGGATAATTACCTTCGTGTGAGAAAAGCAAAAGCCCGGTTCCAAATACTAAGGTGTTGATGGCCAATACTTTTTTGAGATCGGTCCCCGCCTTTAGTGACGCCAGGAATATGGCCCCGCTTAGTGCACCCAAACCAATCACACTATCGAGGATGCCGAAGGTCGAGGCGGTGCCTTTGAAAATATCACGTGCATATACCGGCAGCAGCGTACTGAACGGCAAAACCAGCAGGCTCACCAGCCCCAGCATGATTATGATAAAATAAATAGATGGATCTTTCTTTATGTAAGTAAAGCCTTCGCCCAATTCCTGGAAAGCATTTTTGGTCCGTTGTTTATCTTCATATTTAGGTAAACGCATCAACAGCAGCGACGCAATTACTGCCACGAAGCTTGCTGCATTCAACACGAAACACATTCCATCGCCAAGCTGTTCGAGCACAAAACCGGCGATAGCAGGACCGATCAGTCGTGACAGGTTTACCATCGACGAGTTGAGGGCCAGCGCGTTGGGCAAATCCTTTTTATCATCAATCATTTCGTAAACCAGGGCCTGGCGTGCCGGCACATCGAATGCATTAATGATTCCCAGCAGCGAGCTAAGCGCGAATATTTCCCAAACGGTATAGTGACCAAACAAAACAAAGACGGCCAGCAGGGTCGCCTGTATCATGGATGCAATCTGTGTACCGAGCAATACGCGGAAACGGTTATAGCGATCAGACACCACGCCGCCGGCCAGCGAAAAAAGAAATGAAGGAAGCTGGCTCATCAGTAGTGACAGTCCCAGCATAAAACTACTATGTGTTAGCGAATATACGATCCAGCTTACGGCTGTTTTCTGCATCCAGGTTCCTATAAGCGAAACAGA
>JAICXZ010000792.1 GCA_025934475.1 Mucilaginibacter sp.
CACTATTTATTTACATGTCCGAAGATTTAAAAGGTCAAACTTTCCGACAATTCGTATTTTTCTATTGGCTGGCCATCATAACTTGCGTCGGCCTGGGTATTTACTATTTATTTGCGGGTAAATCTACCGGTGGCCAAATTGTCAGTCGATATACCGGCAATACAACATCTATCCAATATGATGGTTGCGGATTCTTCATTATTGGCGGTTTGCTTTTACTTGGAGGAGCGCTATTTTATCTGGCTAGCCATAGTAAAAAACGAAAACATAACGGACTGAACAATAATTCCTAATGCAATATTTAAATCTTGTGCACCACCACACCTCTTTACCTACTATTTCGTAAAAAATTACTTGATTTTAATTAAAAAGAAATATCTTCGGGCCGGAGAATGAAAAGAACCCTAGCACTCACTTTCCTGTTGTTTTTATGCATGGTTTCGGCCGGGACCGTTTATGCCCACAAAAATAAGCATCATCACAAGGCCAAAAGGGAAGAAACAGAATCAACTCCTTTCCATTTCACCAGTAATACAGATACGATATCTCCTAATAACCTTCTTTATTTTGCACAATCGCTGATAGGCAGGCCTTACCGCGAGTCGTCATCTGATCCGTTGCGGGGGTTTGATTGTTCGGGATTTGTGAGCTATGTTTTCAAAAGCTTTAATGTTGGTGTTCCGCGTTCTTCATGCGAGTTTGCCGACATAGGCAGGGAGATCAATATCGAAGACGCACGCCCTGGCGACGTCATTCTTTTTACCGGAACAAAAAGCCATCACCCGCATTCTATAGGTCATGTTGGCATTGTGTATAGCAATGAAGGGAACGGGCTTAGCTTTATACATTCTACTTCCGGTAAAGAATACGGCGTTACCATCAGCAAGATGGACGATACCTACAAACGTCGTTTTGTAAAAGTAGTGCGCCTGCTCAATCAAAATGATTTTTTTGAAGCGCAACTGAACGCATCTTCAACAAAAAGATCGAATATTTAATAATTTCGTAATCTAATTCTATATTTGCTCCATAATTCTCAAGGGGTGCCTTGCTTTGAGCGATCAAACTGAAAGACGGGCTGAGATCATACCCATTGTTGTGAGTAGTGAATAGTGAGTGGTGAATCAATAGCAGCAAGATCTATTGACCATTGACTACTGACCATTGACTCAAAACAGACACCTGATCCGGGTAATGCCGGCGTAGGGAGAGGTAAAGTTAAGTGTACTTCGTGCTATCCCTTGCACAGAAGATGGTTTAACTAAGTTTTTTTTATCACATTTTGAAAAATTTATTTGCGGCTTTATCCGCTTTGCTGCTGCCTTTCCTGGCTGCGGCACAAATCTCCGTTTCGGGGAAAGTCACCGATTTCCAATCCGGCTCAACATTGCCTGGAGCAACCGTCAGTATCGATCAATCAAACACTACCATTACTGATGCAACCGGTAATTATCACATTAATGTAGCCAAGAACGGTGTGCATAAGATCAAAGTGAGCTATATCGGTTACCAAACGATTATCAAAAATATCTCGGTTAAAGCTGATACAACTATCAATTTTCAGTTGGCCGTGAGCAGTATTATGAGTGAAGAAGTTACGGTAAGCGCTACTCGTGCTTCTAAAAATTCACCTACCGCTTATACCAATTTGAACAAGGCGGATATCGACAAAAACAATTCGGGCCGTGGTTTCGAATATTTACTGGAGCAAACGCCATCGACTGTGGTTACCTCCAATGCCGGTGCAGGCGTGGGATATACGAGTATCCGTATCCGGGGGTCAGACGCAACACGCACCAACGTTACAGTAAACGGTATCCCATTAAATGATGCCGAAGATCAGGGTGTTTATTTTGTCGATCTGCCTGATTTGGCATCGTCAGTTGATAACGTTCAAATACAACGTGGGGTTGGTACTTCAACCAATGGAGCCGGAGCTTTTGGGGCTAGCATCAATATACAAACCACCACCCGCCATGATACGGCCTATGCAGCACTTAATAACTCGGCTGGTTCTTACGGAACTGTTAAAAATACGGTCGGTTTGGGTACAGGGTTACTTAATGGCCATTTTACTGTGGATGGAAGGCTGTCCAGGATCAATTCAGATGGATATATCGACCGCGCTTTTTCTCATCTCAAGTCATACTTTTTGAGCGGTGCTTATTACGGTAAAAACAGCGTACTGCGATTGAACGTATTTTCGG
>JAICXZ010000687.1 GCA_025934475.1 Mucilaginibacter sp.
CAACATTTATTTTACCGATTTCGGCAGAGACGTCATCCGAAAAATTACTCCTTACGGAAAAATTACCGTTTTCGCGGGTAACGGTGATCGTGGTGCAAAGGATGGCAAGGGAACAGCCACTTCTTTTTACCTCCCCACTGGTCTTGCCATAGATAATCAGGGCAATTTGTTTGTAGCGGATACCTACAATAAAACGATCCGTAAAATTGACCCTGGTGGCATGGTCACCACCATAGCCGGCAAACCAGCGCCGCAGGGAAAACGCAATGGCGGTGCAAAGGATGGCAAGGGTCCGGCAGCGCAATTCCGTCATCCGTTCGGGATAGCTGTCGATCACAATGACAACGTGTATGTTGCTGACGTAGGCAATCAAAAGATTCGCAAAATATCACCTGATGGCGTCGTGACAACAATAGCCGGTACCGGCCGGCGCGGTGGAGACAATGGCGAGGCATCAAAAGCAAGTTTTTACAATCCTTACGGCGTTGCTGTAGACAAGCAAGGGAATGTGTATATCGCCGACTATCAGAACAATGTTGTGAGAAAACTAAGTTTTTAGTGGTTGGGGTATAAGTTTAATCGTTATATTTTGGTTGTTCGCTTGACCGGAGCCCTTTTTACAACGATGGTAAAAGCTTATATTGCACGTTCTTAACCACCAATTGTAACAAACCTAAAACGATTTTTCTAATGTTCAAGAGAACTGTTTTCCCTGTGCTGTTTATTGCACTTTGTTTGGGATGTAAAAAGAAGGAGACTCCGGTTCATACCGTCATTGGTGGTGGAGGAACCACGCTCAAAGATTCAACCAATACGCAGCAGATATCGGTACTTACCCAGCATAATGACAATACCCGGGCAGGTTGGAACAGCCAGGAAACAGCGTTAACTCCGGCTAATGTCAATACTTCAACTTTCGGAAAATTATTCTCGCTATCGGTCGATGACCAGGTATATTCTCAGCCTTTGGTTGTTGGCGGCTTAAATATGGGCTCGCAAACGCGAAATGTTGTTTTCATAGCCACTGTTAATAACAGTGTTTACGCTTTTGATGCTGATAACGGCAAGTTGTTCTGGAAAAACAACTATACCGCCAGTGGCATGCGTCCGCCAAATTCAGCCGATATGGCTTCATCCTGGTGTTCACCTTATACCGATTTCAAAAATAATATCGGCATAGTTGGAACGCCTGTTATTGACCCGGCAGGGAAGACGATCTATTTTGTGGCCAGAAGTACCGATGGAAAAACCTGGGTACAGAACCTGCATGCAGTAAATATTGTTACCGGGAGCGAACAGCCGGGCAGCCCGGTGCTGCTTGCGGCAAGCGTTCCCGGCACCGGTGACGGGAACGTAAACGGGGTGGTTAGCTTCGACCCTTTGCATAACAACCAGCGCATGGGCTTGGCGCTTGTAAATGGAGTCGTCTATATCAGCTTTGCTTCGCATTGCGATTGGAACCCTTATCATGGATGGATATTGGGTTATGATGCAAAAACCCTCCAGCAGACAAATGTATATAACGACACCCCAAGCGGTGAAAACGGCGGTATATGGGAAAGTGGCATGGGCATAGCAGCCGATGGGCAAGGTAACTTATATGTAACCACCGGCAACGGAACAGTGGGCCAGGGCAACCTCTATCAAACAACAGGTAATGGAACCGATGAAAATAGTCCTAACCCTAATCCAACTGACCTGACTAACCGCGGCAACAGTGCACTAAAACTGACGCCTTCGGGAAAGAATTTGCAGGTAGCCAGTTATTTTACGCCAACAAATTATGTGGATCTGAATGTGAACGATTTGGACTACGGCGTAATGGGTACATTCCTGATCCCTAATTCAAACTACTTCGTGACCGGCTGTAAAGACGGGAATTTATACCTGCTCAACAAAGACAACATGGGCGGTTATTCCGCAGCGGGTAACACGGTTGCGCAGGTGGTACCTATTAACAATTCGATGCACTGCCAGCCATCTTACTTTAAGGGGGCCAATGGCGAATATATTTATATATGGTCGGAGAATGATCAATTAAAATCATTCACATTCAGCAATGGACAATTCGCGCTTACACCGACCACTTCAAGTGAGGCTGGTCCGGGAGGTGATTGTGGCGCAGAGCTGACTGTATCATCAAACGGTTCATCGAATGGCATACTATGGGCATGGTATGCTTCGGCCGGCGACGCGGGCCCTAATGTACTTCCCGGTGTGTTACGTGCGTTTGATGCTAACGATGTTACCAAAGAACTTTGGAACAGCTCAAAGGTCGCTGGCGATTTCCCCGGAAATTACGCCAAGTACTGTTGCCCAACGGTAGCCAACGGAAAGGTGTATGTGGGTACATTTTCAAACCAGGTAATAGTGTATGGCTTGAAGTCGAATTTTCATTAAATGGTAATTTAATCCGTGAATTGCTTCTGCAACATATGTTTTTTGAGCCTAAACATTTAAATTGGTATTGATGTTAACCAATGAAAAGCGATTGTTATGATAGAGCCAGAAGATATAATCCCACTCGACGACTCAGAGGATTCCGATAAAGAAGATCAAATGAGCCAACAGGATATCCATTCAAATGGATTAGATGAGGAGCGTATTCCTCCTCCTGATAGTGATGAACCGGCAACCGATTTGCTGAAACAGGCCATAGACGCGTCCGAGTCATCCTATACATTAAACCTGGATGAGGCGCCGAAGAAGGCGGATGATAAAAAAGGGAAATAAAAGAGCGATGGGAGCGTACCCATCGCTCTTTTATTTTGCCACCAAGGGCGGGATGTTATGCTGTCCGGGTTTGTACCTGGTTCAACTTCCTCCAGCAAGAATAAACCACGAATAAGATGGCGAGGAA
>JAICXZ010000780.1 GCA_025934475.1 Mucilaginibacter sp.
GTTTCTTCCTGATAATAATGTTGGCTTCAACCGAAGTATGAATATACGGCTGACTATCATCGCCGGTGAAAACCGCGTCAACCCGGAAGGTTTGATCCGCCTCGTTCATCGTAGGGTAGATGCGCAGCACCTTAGCTTGGTATATCTTATCGCCGGTGGCGTCTGTTTTTAAAAGAACTTGCTGGTCAACCTTCACCCGGTCGATGTCTTGTTGATCGACGGCGAGACGAATTATCCTGTCGGAAGATTTGCCCATTAATGCCAGGGCCTCGTTTGCGCGTACGGCTTCCCCTTTTTCCTTCAGCATTTGGTAAATAGTTCCTGCGCGTTCGGCACGAATGATATAATTATTAAGGTCGTTGCGTGCAGTGGCAACCTGACTTTGTGCATTTTTGAGTGAGACGTTAAGATCGTTGAGGGTAGCATAGTATTTCTCACGCGCCGATCGCTTATCATTTTGCGACATACGATACTGCATTTCGGCATTGTCGAGACCACTTTTGGTGCCCACGCCCTCACTCCACATAGTTTTTAGACGTGTGTATTGGAGCGAATCATTGCTGAACTTAATAGCTGCGTTCTGCATCGCTATTTTTAAATCGGCTAACACCCTTGAGTTTTCCGAAAGGTCTTCCTTGGCCTTGTCGTAAGTCATGTTGGCCGCGTCCAGTTTTGCTGCAGGAGCAGAGTTGTTTATGAGGTAAATTACCTGGCCTTTTTTAACTTGATCACCCTCGTTTACCAGTTTTTTGATTACGGTTCCGGGGTTAAGTGCATAGACAGTATACTCGCTGTCGGCCATGATCTTGCCGGAAGCATAAACCGTTTCGATAATGTTCTTTCTTTGGGGATGAACAATATTATTACCGCCGCAGCTTGTAAATAACAACACAACAGCGACTAAGAATAATAATTTAGGCATATCAAATTGTGGGTATTTGGGCTGAAGGATACGGATAAACCAGCAGCGGTATATCAACCCGGTCGGCAATTTTCTTGGTGATACTCGATCTGAATATCAATTCAAACAGACTGCTTTTGCGGTGTACCATTACCAGTATATCAAACTTAACGTTTTCGATCAGCCATTCCAAGCCCTTTTTTACATTGTTGTTTGAGATGCTCTTGAAAGAAATTCGTTCGTAGTCAACGTCCTGTTCCACATCGTCCATGAACAAGCGTACAGCAGCGTTGTGCTGGCTATCCAGAGGGTTATCCGGATTTACGTTTGTAATTGTAATTTCCGCGTCGAGTTTGTTTGCAAGCTCAGCCAGGCTTTTAATATACTCAACATCGGTATATGTTACATCAGTAGCAAAGGCAATCTTTTGGATATCTCCGATGGTGCTTGTTTCGGGTATAATGAGTACCGGTATGGTCGCCGTGTCGATTACATGCCTGCAATTATTGCCAAACATGAATGTGGATAGTTCGTCCGCTCCATGGGTTGCCATTACCAACAGTACTACGTCGTCATTTTCTTCGATGCCGGGAATATTGTTTGCCAACGCGCCCTCCTCGCAGGCATACGCTATGTCGGGCACAAAGGCGCCTGAAGACAGCTCCTCCTTCAATTCATCTTCAAACTTTTTTGAAAGCTTCTTAAGCGCCTTTTCCGCATCGTTCCGAATTTCGTTGTAGTCCACACCCGGCCATACGGCTTGCGCGGCCATCGGCACGTCCGACGGCACCATAAATGAATTGAACAGGAGTATATTGGCCCTGATTTTCGAGGCCAATTTCAAAGCGTACCTTGTAGCGTGTTCAGCCCGCACCGAAAAATCGGTCAATACAGCAATTGTTTTCATCTTGTTATGCTTTTGTTAACGTAAAGATGAACAGACTGAGTCCGGTAAAAAATGAGTTGCATCACGAAGAAGATTGACACGCATCAGTGACGGGGCTATTTGCGCAGCAGTTTTCGTCGCTGGTTGCTAATACCTATCTTTGCAGCCACAAAAGTTTTGGAATAATAACATGGGGCCTTCTATTATATTCTTTTCGGTTTTTCTGCTACCAATGGTGGCTTTTCTCATTTGGCTGATGCGCCAGGACAAGCGCAAAGGAGTTGTTGGTATTGTCATCGTAGCCATATTGGTTGTTATTGGCCTGGTATACACTTTTGTGACGAAGGAATTGGCCCAAAGACAACAATATGAGAAATCGGGAACGGCGGTGCCGCATAAAGATAGTTAAACACGATTTGGTAGATTTTACAGATGGACAAGATGAATAATCACATTTTATCCTGTTTATCACTGAAATCTTGAAAATCGTGTTCAATAAAGGAGCCTTCCA
>JAICXZ010000437.1 GCA_025934475.1 Mucilaginibacter sp.
AAGCAAGCTGCATATCTAAAAACGGCATTTTACTGACCGCAATAGAATCTGCCTTGAGTTTTTTGACGATACTATTAAGCTGATCGGCCACCTCTTGCCCGTCCATCGCTACGCCCCGGCGGCGTTTTTGTTCAAGCAGGTAAATATCATCGGCAAACGAGATATACTTTTTGATGCTGTTGTATTGCCCTTCCTCTTTTTGCAAGCTCTCGAGCTCAAATTTGATTTTCTTCTTTAACAGGATATAATCGACCTTCCCGTATATGCTCATCGAATCAAAATCAACTTCTTCAAGTTTTTTCAGGTAATCGTTATTTACTTCAATCAACCGCTTTCTTTGTTGGGGCGAGTTTAACACCTCACGTTTATGCTGTTCTTCGCCAAGCGGGTTGAGGTTATAGGGCCAGTAAAAATCTTTGATCGAGTTGATATCCTGGCCATATTGAACAACCAGTCCGCTAACCTCGCTCGCCTGTTCATACATACTGGCAGGAGGCGTAGATTTCTGTGCTTTCAGGCTGGTTTGAATCGAAACGATGATGAGAAAAACTAAACCCGTTACAACAAGTTTATTACCGGCAATTGATGCCCGTTTTTTAAAACGAATCATGATTAAAGTTTAAGATCTTAGGATTTGAGACTTAAAATTACGTGCGATATCCATTGCACCGAACTATGACAAAATTAAAGGGAACACGCTGTTATACGATTACCTAACTTAGCATTCATTAACCGTTTTTTAACCGGTAAGTAGTGCTAAGCCGTTAGCTGGCAATTTTGGAAGCATTGCTTACATTGCTTAAGTAATTGTCGAGGTATTCGCGCGGCGAGGTGCCAATAACGCATTTAAAAACCCGGTTAAAATTGGTGATACTTTTAAACCCGCATTTATAGGCTACTGCGGATATACTTTCGAACCGGTGCGCCGTTAGTTTTTTGCAGGCCTCGTTTATCCTTATTTCATTTAAGAAAGATATAAAGGTGTGCCCGGTGTGTTTTTTAAAGTAACGACAAAATGATTCGGGAGTCATGTAAGCCGCCTGCGCAATATCCTCCAGGGTAATGGCTTCCATGTAATTCTTCATAATATAATTATAGATATTGCCGATCCGGATACCTTCATTTTCGGTAATAGCAGGCAGATCGCCATAGGACGAAAGCGGCTCCAGCTTGGCATCAATTTCCATCATGCTTTCGAGTAAACTAAAAAACTGGACCAGCTTATTAGGTCCGGCAGCATTCTTCACGGCGATCATGGCCTGGGAAACTTGCTGAAAATGATTGTCGGGAACTTTAAAACCCTGTTGATGCTGCTGCAAAAAGAGTTTTAAAGTTTTCATTTCGGGCAGATCAAAAAGTGGCGACAACAATCCATCGTGACTAAAGAAAAGCGTAAGCGCTCTCACCGATTTTCCGCTATCAAGCTTAAAGTATTCCGGATTGCTTTTGAACAAATGAGGCAGACTGCTTCCCAGCAAATAAATCTCGCCAGATGTATAAGTATGCATGTTGTTGCCCGCAATCAAAGTACCTTCACCGCGTTGTATCCAGGTTATCTGCATCTCCTTATGGCGATGCAAATAAGGGTAATGATGGGGTAACTCCACCTGCTCCGTGATGACGCTCTTGTCATGAACTACCGGGATAGTAAATTGCAACACTTTCATGGCTCGATCTTTAATCCTTTCCTGAAATTTACAATTATTTAACCTTAATATTCAATTATTTTATTGTAAAGGATAATATATAAGAAAACCCTGTTAAAATATGTGTTAATATCACACTTATTCTGGGTGGAAATCAGGCATTTGCCAAGATTGAAGAGCCCGTACAAAACCTCTCCAAATCTTTACAAGGTAAAATTTGCGTAGCACCTGCCAATTATTTACCACTACCGTTTGCTATGGGTTTGTAATTTTATTTTTTTAAAACTTAAAGGGGCTACCTGCTCCGATAACAAGCATTTAAATGAACAGATATATAATAATAGCAGCAAGCTGCCTGGCCTCAGTATCCGTTGTCAACTCAATGGCCAATGCCCAATCATACGTGCCCGAATTCAATGACAACCGCATAACTGTTAAGCCGAAAGTTGAAATAAAAGCTTATTCATTCGATCTGCAAGACGTGCATTTATTGAAAAGCCCTTTCCAGGAGGCCATGGAAAAAGATGCCGCTTATTTATTATCCATCGAGCCAGACCGGTTGCTATCCGGTTTCCGGTCGCACTCGGGCTTAAAGCCTAAAGGGGCGCAATATGAAGGCTGGGAGACATCGGGCCTGGCGGGGCACACGCTCGGTCATTATCTGTCGGCTATTTCGATGCATTACGCCTCAAGCCGCGACCCAAAGTTCCTGGAGAGAGTTAATTATATAGTAAAAGAATTACGTGAGTGCCAATTGGCACGTAAAACCGGGTATGTAGGAGCAATCCCCAAAGAAGATACCATATGGGCTGAAGTTGCCAAAGGTGACATCCGCTCGAGAGGGTTTGATTTGAACGGGGGTTGGTCGCCCTGGTACACGGTGCATAAGGTGATGGCCGGATTACTGGACGCGTATTTATATTGTCATAACCAGGAGGCCCTTACCATCTGCAAAGGCATGGCCGACTGGACCGGCGAAACCATTAAAAACCTCAACGACGATCAGCTACAAAAAATGCTGTTATGCGAATACGGCGGCATGGCCGAAACGCTGACCAATTTGTATGCTATTACCGGAAACGCTCATTACCTTGAGCTTTCATACAAGTTTTATGATAAAAGGATATTGGATCCTTTGGCCGAGCAGAAAGATATCCTGGCGGGGAAACACTCCAATACACAAATTCCCAAGGTTATCGCTAGCGCCCGGCGGTACGAGCTCACCGGCGATCAGAACGACAGAAACATCTCAACATTCTTCTGGGAAGCGATCACCCGCGATCACTCCTACGCAACCGGCGGTAACAGCAACTACGAATACCTTGGCGAACCGGATAAACTAAACGACAAGCTTACTGAGAACACCACCGAAACCTGCAATACCTATAATATGCTGAAACTTACGCGGCACCTGTTTGCCGTTAATCCCTCAGCAACATTGATGGACTATTACGAGAAGGCCTTGTACAATCACATTCTAGCCTCTCAAGATCACGAAGACGGCATGATGTGCTATTTTGTACCGCTACGCATGGGTGGCAAGAAAGAATATAGCACCCCGTTCACCACATTCACCTGCTGCGTTGGATCCGGAATGGAAAATCACGTAAAGTATAACGAAAGTATTTATTTCAGGGGAAACGACGGCAGCTTATATGTCAATCTATTTATACCCTCCGTACTGAACTGGAAAGAAAAGGGGGTTACCATCACCCAAAATACCAATCTGCCTGCGGATGATAAAGTTGATCTTACTATAAGTACATCTAAATCGTCTGCCTTCGCTGTCCGTATTCGCAAACCGAAATGGGCGACAGCTTATTCAGTAAAAATTAATGGGGCCGCACAAAGCGTATCTACTAACGAACAGGGCTACCTTGTTGTAAACCGCAAATGGAAAAACAACGACAAAATTGAATGCACATTCGGAGAAAATATCTATACCGAAGCCATCCCGGATAACAGCAACCGGAAAGCTTTATTCTATGGCCCAGTATTGCTTGCCGGGGTATTAGGTAATACCGAACCTGATCCTCTGAAAGGCATCCCTGTTTTTGTAACCAGCCAAACAGACCCGAATCAATGGCTGCAAATGGTCGACCCAAAAAGTCTCGAATTTCAAACCAGGAATATTGCTCAGCCGGCTGACGTAAAGCTTATCCCTTTCAATCAAACCGTAAATCAGTATTATTCGGTTTATTGGGATGTTTTCACACCAGAAACATGGGCTGTGCAACAAAAGGCTTACCAGGAAGAACTGAAAAAGCAACAGGAACTGGAGGCGCATACCACGGATATAATTCGCCTGGGCGAAATGCAACCCGAGCGGGACCATAATTTTACCGGCGAACACGAAACCACAGGCGAGGACCATCAGAAAAAATGGCGATCGACAGAAGACGGTGGATTTTTAAGCTTCGAGATGAAAACTGATACCACTGTGCGCAATACCTTAATCAATACCTATTGGGGACTGGATAACAGGGGCAGGATTTTCGACATC
>JAICXZ010000840.1 GCA_025934475.1 Mucilaginibacter sp.
CCTGCTTCCAGTTTAACACCTATACGCGGTGCAAGGCCACGACCCGAAAATGAATTCGATAAAACCACGATATCTGCATTTTCTTTTTTTGCCGCTTCAGCGATAACTGACGCATATGCCTGGTTGATGAAATTCTTTAGCTGGGCATTGGACACATTCAGCACTTTCTCTGCACCATATTTGCCCAATGAAGCTAGCTCATCGGCACTTACGTCGCCAATGGATAATGCTGTCACATTTGTGCCGGTTGCATCAGCGATGGCCCGCGCGTAAGAAACAGCTTCATAAGTTGATTTTTTGAATTTGCCTGCGGCATTTTCGGCATATATTAAAACTGGCATATCTTGTCTTAATCTTTGGTCCTTGTAAATTGTTTTAGATTACGCGTGCTTCGCCGTGCAGTAGCTCGATAAGCTTACCACTATCATCGGCAGGTACCAATTTAACCTGGCTGCGCGGAGCAGGAGTTTCATAGCTTAATACTTCCAGGTTGGTTTTAACTTCAGCTGGTTCAACTACTTTCAATGGCTTAGTCCTGGCCGACATGATACCACGCATGTTGGGGATCTTCGGTTCGGCAACGCCCTCTGCAGCACCCGCTACAAATGGGAAGGGGATGGTTAATACTTCTTTACCGCCCTCAATTTCACGCTCAACAGTACCACTATTGCCATCAACATCGAGTTTTTTGATGATTGATACAGAAGGCAGATCCAGTAGTTCGCCAACCATAGCAGCTACTTTCGAACCGTTATAGTCGATAGATTCACGGCCAGTCAAAATCAAATCGAAAGGATTCTGTTTGATATATTCTGCAATCTGGTAAGCGACGAACCAGGCGTCATGCGGTTTTGCGTTGATGCGAACAGCGTCGTCTGCACCGATAGCCAATGCTTTACGAATGGTCGCCTCGGTACTTGTTTCGCCTACATTGATCACGGTAATAGTTCCTTTGCCTCCTTCGGACAGTTCGATGGCGCGAGAAAGAGCGATCTCGTCATAGGGGTTGAGGATAAATTGTACGCCGTTTGTATTAAATTGCGTGTTGTTATCAGTAAAAGTTATTTTTGTCGTTGTATCAGGGACATTACTGATGCATACCAGTATCTTCATCAAGCTATGTTTTTAATTGGTAATTGTCTCTTTCATGCAGGTCCGGCAGCCCGGATCTAAGCGTGATCGTTTAAAAAATCAGGTGTGCAAAGTTAGTTAAAAAAGATAGAGTAAAAAATGCCCGAAACCCGTTTAGAGAAGTTGCTCGACTTTCTGAAAAATGAACCGAACGACGAATTTTTAAAATATGCCCTGGCTACCGAATACCTCCGACTGAATGACACGGGTAAAGCACTTGAATATTACGAAGATTTGGTAACAAATCATCCTGATTATGTAGGTACCTATTATCATCTGGGTAAATTATATGAAGGATTAAATCGGAAGGATGATGCCATTAAAACCTACGAAAAAGGAATGGCGACAGCTCAAAAGAAACGCGACAATCATGCTTTTGCGGAACTGAAAGCCGTATACCAGGAAGCCACAGGATTTGAGGATGATGATTATTAATTA
>JAICXZ010000663.1 GCA_025934475.1 Mucilaginibacter sp.
CAGGGGCAAACGCTGGGCAGCTCTACACATTGGATCATGGCAGCCATCATAGCTTTTTCCTTTCCTTTTTTTGCAGAGAAACTGGGCGGCGCCGTCACCTTCTCCTTTTTCGGGACGATGATGGTCCTCCAGTTCATTTTCGTATGGCGGTTTATGCCTGAGACAAAGGGCAAGTCGCTGGAGCAGATAGAAACCAATATAGTGATGCATTAGTGATATGGATAATCAAACAGACATATTGCCGGCTATCTGCTTCGGGGAAGTGTTGTGGGACATGCTGCCGGAAGGTCCACAGCCGGGAGGGGCTCCCCTCAACGTCGCGTACCATTTGAAAAGGCGTGGTATCAAAACGAATATTTTCAGCAAGATCGGAAATGATTTACAGGGACATCAACTGCTTTCCCTCATTCGGTCGTGGGGATTGGGTACAGACTTTTTGCAGGTTGATACAAGGTATCCCACCAGTCAGGTGCTGGCGAAAATGAATGGTACCGAGGTGAGCTATGAAATTGTGTCCCCTGTGGCCTGGGATTTTATCGAGCAGATGGAAGCTGCCCGGCCGTTAATAAACAGTTCAACCTATTTCATCTATGGAAGCCTGGCGTCACGGAACGAATTTACGAGAAGTACGTTGTTTGACCTCCTTGAAAATGATTGCATTAAGGTTTTTGATATCAACCTCAGGCCACCATTTGTTAGCCGTGATCTTCTGGGAGCGCTTTTGACTAAGGCCGACATTGTAAAGTTCAACCAGGCTGAACTGGAAATGGTGCAGTCCGTATTCGGGGGCTCATTCAGCAACGAAGCGTCGCAAATCCGGTTTATCCAGGACAAATTTCATGTGCAAGAAATCATCGTTACCAAGGGCGAGTTCGGTGCTTCGTATTATAAAAATCATCAAATCTATAACGCCTGCGGACGTGAAGTAAAAGTGCAGGATACCATTGGAAGCGGAGATTCATTTCTGGCAGCTTTTATTGCCGGACATTTTTTGAACAAAGAACCACGACAAATCATAAAAGATGCGGTAGCCATGGGGGCTTTTATCGCGACAAAGAAAGGAGGTTGTCCGGATTATCAGATACAAGAGTACAGAGAATTTAACAGCAAAATGTTTTGAATTAACAACCTATCAATTATCCTAAAATGAACACTAAATGAGAAGATTATTACTCTTTTTCGCGCTGCTTGTCCTGATGGCTGGGCTCGCGAACGCACAAACCCGCCAGGTAACTGGTACTGTAACTGATACAACGTCCCTGCCATTGCCTGGCGTAACCGTGTCGGTAATCGGCTCCAACAACGGAACTGTAACCGACGTAAACGGAAAATTCGCCATAAGTGCCGCAGCAGGTCAGGTCCTTAAGGTGAGCTTCGTCGGATATCAAACCGTCACTCATAAGATTACCGAAGGCCAGCAAGACCTTCGGATTGTTTTAAAAGCGAATGCAACTGACTTGAACGAAGTCATTGTTACGGGTTATGCCACTGAAAAGAAGAAAGACCTGACAGGCTCTGTTTCGGTGGTGGATTTGTCAGCTGTTAAAAATAACAGTTCCGGAAATACCATGCAGGCTTTGGAAGGCCGGGTGGCTGGCCTATATATAGAGAAAGATGGCTCTGTTAATGGTGGAACCAGCAGAATATTGATCCGCGGTGCAAATACTCTTGGAAACAATGACCCACTGTATATCATTGATGGTATACCGACGACCCGTCCGGAGGTATTCCAAAGCTTGTCTCCTTCAAACATTGCCTCTATACAAGTGCTTAAAGACGCATCCGCTGAATCAATATATGGCGCGCGTGCATCGAATGGTGTTATTATTGTGACCACCAAGACCGGAGCTAATACAGAAGGCAAAGTTCAATTCCAGTTCAACAGCACGACCTCAGTTGAATCTGAAAAATCATTAAGATATAAAATGCTGAACGCCGTTGACAGAGGAAAAGCTTTATGGCAAGCCTCGGTAAATGACGGACAGGACCCAACTGCCGGTTTTGGATCTATTTATAAATTTGACTGGAATGGCAATTATGCAAACCCGGTTTTAAATAGCGTTACGGTTCAGCCATTTGTAAACGGCGATCCGAATACACCTGCGGGTGATACAGATTGGCAAAGTGTATTATATAAAACGGCTATAGTAACAAACAATGATTTTACTGCGTCAGTTGGGAATAAAAATTCATCGCTTGATATAAATTTTAGCCATATCAGTAATAATGGTCTAATCAGATTTACCAATTATGTTCGTAATTCCGGCAGCATAAATGCCATTACCCATGCATTTAATGGCAAAGCTACTCTTGGTGCGAACATTAAAATTGCCAACTCCAACGAAAACCTGCAAACATTAGACATAGGTGGAACATCGACACCTCTTTTGGCGGTTACACTGGCCCCAACTATTCCCGTTTATGAAAAGGATGGTACCACCTTTGCCGGTGAAGCGGGAGCCGGATATTCTGACAGGAACAATCCGCTCGACATGCAGTACCTCGCAAGATGGAATAATACCAATAAACTGACCACTTTTGGCAATATTTTTTTAGAGATTCAACCGATCAAAAATCTGTTTATCAAATCTAATTACGGTGCCGATAATGCAAATTATTTTGCCAAGATAATTTCTCCGACATTCACTGAAGGAGCTTTAGGCCGTCAAACAAACAGCTTATTTTATAACCAAAACCATTACCTAAGCACAACCTGGTCAAATACCATCCGGTACAACTACGACGTGAACAAAAATAACCACTTTAAGTTTTTGGCGGGTACCGAGTACATCAAGACATTTACCGATTATCAGACAACTTATAAAGAAGGGTTTGCCGTTCAAACGGAAGATTACTTCACAATGGATGCAGGAACAGGTAACACAACCGTAACTGGTACCTCGCTTGGAAATCAATTATTTTCACAGTTCGGACGCCTGGATTACAA
>JAICXZ010000062.1 GCA_025934475.1 Mucilaginibacter sp.
GTGATAAAGATTATTGCCCGGTACGCAGCCGATGAATAATAGGCGCAATACGGTTATTACACGTGTTGTAACAAGCGCCGAACATCAGCAAGATAGCCGGAATAAGCACGAAAAAAATTTCCTGGGATGACATAAATTACCGGATAGTTAATAACAATATTGCGTATTGAATTTCATAAATAATTAAAAAATACTAAATTTACTAATCTTGTAGTAAATATATATTATCATCGATCCTTATATTTCGATCCATGATCACGCTGACAAAAAAAGGCCTTATCGAGTGCGATAGTTCATTAATTAACGAACTGCGGCGGGAATTTACTACAAAGCAATGCACGGTATTACCCAATTTGATCGAAAAAGAACTATTAGAAAAAGTGATAAAGCATATTGATAGCGCACCTTTCTATGAAAATCATCACACCGGCACAAACGATGTGATCTTTGCAACCGACCTTTCGATGTCAACCAAAAATATCGCTGTGCATGAATTAAATTTTTTACTGAATAACCAACAGCTTTTCCGGTTGGTTGAACATATAACAAGCTGCTCCGGGATCAGGAGTTTTGGGGGGCGCATCTATCGTAATATGCCAGGCGAAAATCACCGTCTTGACTGGCATGATGATACGACCCACCCTGGCAGACTAATTGGTATCAGCATTAATTTGGGCAAAGAAAAATTTGAAGGGGGCACATTTCGGATACGCAACAAAGGCAGCGCAGTTAATTTAAAAACGGTTGACTGTACAAACCCAGGCGATGCACACCTATTTAAGATATCACCGCATCTGGAACACAGCGTAACAAGAGTTACGGGCCATATTCCCAGAACAGCATGTGCGGGATGGTTTACCACTGACACCTATTCGGGCCCGGCTTCAATGATATAAAAATATGTTAGCAATCAGGACTTTTATCGACGAATCCAAAATAGAGAGCTATAAAGATGAGTTCACTGCAACTAATTGCATTTTTGTACCTGGATTTTTGTCGGGAAGCGTATTAGACAATATCCTGAAGAAACTCAGGGATACGACATTTGAAACCAAATTTGAGACAGAAAGTTCCCAAAAATTCGGCAAGGTTTTATTTGTTCCCCTGCAAAATCCGGTAATATTTACCTTCCATCTGCTGCTTAATAATCGCGATCTTTTTTCGGTACTAGAGGAAATTACCGGGTGTGCTGAAATCGGAAATTTCATGGGAAGAATACACCGCAGCCTTGGTGGCGAAGATCATGCTATCGATTGGCATGCTGATACTTCTGACAATCGTTTACTCGCCATGACGCTGTGCTTAGGTACCGATCAATATACCGGCGGCAAGCTGCAACTGCGTGAAGCAGACAGCGAGCATATTATTCGTGAATTTGGTCAGCTTAACGCAGGCGATGCCATTTTATTCAAAATATCGCCCGGATTAAAGCACCGGCTTACTATTGTTGAAACGGGCTGCCGCACAGTGGGCGTAGGCTGGTTTAGATCTGAGCCCGATTTTAATACCTTTGCTTTAAGCTATTTGAAACCTCACCAAAGCCACGTTTAAAGACCAAATTGCATTTTAATATCAACCGGATGGACAACGAATCAGCAATATTGATTTCCCAGGACCAGGCAACCAGGTTCGGCGAACTTGGATATGAGGTTATCAGGCAAGCAGTTTCTCCCGATATGATTACCGTGCTGGAAAACTACGCCCGCATGCAGCGTTTTAACAAGTACTATCTGCACGACGATGATACCAACTCTCAATGGCGTTATGCAGACGTTATGGGCGAAAGTTTGCTGCTGCATCTACAGCCATTGATGGAAAAAATATCAGGGTGTCAACTATACCCTACCAACTCGGTACTGAGAATATATCAAAACGGCGGCGTGCTGAAAAGACATATCGATCGGCCGACTTGCGAATACAGCGCCACGCTTACCGTAGGTTATGAAGCCGGCGAGCTCTACCCTATTTGGGTCCAAAGTAATAATGAGTCGGTACCAGTTTACCTGGACCGGGGGGATATGCTGATTTACAAAGGATGCGAAATACCGCATTGGCGTGAAACCTTTACCGGCCGAACCTGGATACAATTATTTTTGCACTATGTAGATGCAAAAGGAGAATTTCGTCAATATAAGAACGACGGGCGGCTAATGATCGGCATGAATTCAGGAAAAGTTCTTGTCGGCAAGCAGGCCCGGTAATCAATTTTAGAATATAGAACCAGCAATATGACAAATGATGATTTACCAAAAAAAGTAAGGATTTCGGACAATGTACTGTATCAGCAGATCAATAATGAATGCGTTTTGCTCGATATGGATAGCGAGCAATATTTTGGGCTGGACGATGTGGGTGCGCGCATGTGGCAGATACTGTCGGAAGATGGCGACACAGAGAAGGCCCTGGCGATACTGCTTGCTGAATATGACACTGACGAAAAAACGCTCAGAAAAGACTTAATCAAGCTAATAACTGAACTCGGAAATGAAAAATTGATCTCCGTTGAAAACTAAATGGTTTAATATTCCGCCTAGAAGTTTGAAATATGCCGACAAATGGCAGTTTTGGCGGGCAATTGTGCTCGCATTAACCTTACGGTTATCAGTCAGGTTAATGCCATTTAAAACAGTGCTCAAGCTTTTAAAAATGTTTGAAAAAAATGATGAAAACAAGATTCAGACCACGATCAGGAAAGATGAATTAAAAATGTACAGTCTTATGATGGCGTGGTCCTACAAATTTTGGCCGTTTATCAATTGCCTGTCCACATCGTTGGCTTTTTGGTTTATTTTGCGAAAGAAGGGGATCAATACAGAACTTCGGTTTGGGGTGTTAAAAGATGGAAACAAATTGCGTTCGCATGCCTGGCTCGAATATGATAATAATATTCTTAGCCCCGACGAAAGAGCGATTCAAAAATATAAATCATTTACGCAAGCTATCTTGTAGTTTATATTATAATTATTAATTAACTTTAACCACCATTAAATAGATATTTATGGACAACAACAAACCTTTGGATGCCACGCCGGACGAAAGCAAGGCAAATGATCAAAAAAAACCATATCATTCGCCCAAATTGCAGCATTTTGGCGGCTTAGCAGAACTGGTTCAGCTTAATCCCGGTTTTGGACCTGATGGCAACCTATCGATATACCCTGATTGCACATCGATATAAAAAATGGGGATCAATTAGGGTAATATTCTTAAAACTACCTTATCACGACTTGACCGTTAACTAATAATTAAAATTCTGATAAATATCCTAATATAGGCGATGACAACATTCTGCGGTGTATTTAGCCTGGATGGGAGTGATTGCGGTTCTGATCTAAGAACAATGCTCGCACTTTATGCCGACGACGATCCCGCAAATATCCGTGCTACCTGGAGTTCAGAGGATATTGCATTGGGTCAGATAACCGTTCCGAATACGCCAGAATCCTTTAAAGAAATCCTACCGCTGCCCGATGCAGATAATAAGGTTATTGTTATAGGGGATATCCGGTTAGATAACAGAGCCGGGCTATGCAAACAATTACGTATTTCGGCAACTGCCGCCGATAATTGCGGCGATGCTTTTTTGGTGGTTCTGGCCTATAAAAAATGGGGCGAATCGCTGGCACAACATCTTATAGGCGACTTTGCTTTTGTAATATGGAATGATGACCAAAAAAAACTCCTTTGCTGTACCGATCATTTGGGGTCCCGAAATATCCACTATTTTTTCAATGGCAAGAAATTCATATTTGCATGCACCCCAAATCCTATCCTGCTGTTAAGCGAGGTACCCAAAACCTTTAATCTAAATAAGCTTTCCGCCTTCGTTTTTCCCCACACAAAGCATTTATTCTGGACAGAAAGCTGGTTTAATGAAATATTTCCTGTGCCTTCGGCAACCGTTATGACCGTTACACGCGATGGCATAAGAAATCAAAAATATTGGGAGCCCGATCCAACAAACGAGTTGCACTTTAACAGTGAAGCTGAATTCGAGGAAGCATTTCAAGAGGTGTTATTCAGGTCGGTTGGCAATCGCATGCGCAGCAGCTTCCCGGTTACCGCTTTGTTAAGTGGCGGTCTTGATTCCTCGGCAGTGGTTAGCGTTGCGGCGAAAATACTCGAGAGTCAGAATCGTCAGTTAGAAGTTTTTTCGGCGGTGCTACCTGATGGCTCCGATCCGTCGCTAACCGATGAGCGTTATTATATTGACCAATTTAAAAGTTTTCCGAACGTCAAAATAAATTATGTAACGGCGCCGGACAAAGGGTTTTTCAGCGATTTGGAAAAGCTTCAGACCAGTATATTTTTCCCAAATATGATCTCTCGTCACTATTTGTATGGAGCTTTTGCTGAAGGTGTACGTAAAATAGGTTCAAGAGTGCTATTGGACGGTGGTGGCGGCGAAATGGGGGTGTCTTTTTACGGCTCGGGCGTTTATGCTGAATTATTTAAAAAACTTCGATGGCAAACGCTTCTGCATGAATTGAAGTGCCAAAAAAATCTAACCGGAGAACCTTTGTTATATAACATCTATGGCGATGTTGTAAGACCTCTTATTTCTTTAAAATTATTAAGAAAGGCTACCGGCGCCTCGTATCTTAGCAGAAAAAGAGAGCACTGTTTGCAAACAGGCATTGAAGAAAAGCTAAAGACACTATGGGAACCAAGAAAACAGGAACTGAATAGCCTGACACCCGAAGTCTCTTCTTCGCATCGCGCCAACCTTGCAAACCAGATCCGGCGGGTTCAAACCAAGGGCCACGGCAAACCGGATTTTGGCACCGTGGAGCCCCGCTTTCCGCTTCTTGATAAAGACGTATTGGAGTTTTGCCTTGCGGCTCCTCTTAAATTTAAAATAAGAAACGGTTATAAACGCTATACAGTAAGAGCAGGTCTTAACGGTATTCTACCGCCCGAGATACAATGGCGGACGACTAAAGGACCTTTTTCGCCCGATTACCGGGTTCGGTACGAGGCACAGCTGCCCGAAGTAAGATCGTTCCTCAACAGTATCTCTCCCGGTGACCCCGTAAGACAAATTGTAGATATCGAAAAATTAAAAGCCTGGACAAATCCGGTTATCAGACCAGGTGAGCTACCCGAAAATATTATTCGCGATGTTGTACCCGAGGGCATCTACCTCATCCACTTTTTAAGGCGTTTTCCTGAGTATAGGCAATAAATGAGTATGAACCATTACTACCAGATTTATGGACTAAGGATCAAGAGTTCGCGCGCAATAGATTTGCTGCCGGAACAACCTGCCACCATTATTGATCTGGAGGTTAAATGGACAACCAGCATTGACGACGCACCCGGCAATATACAAGAATGGCAACCGGTAATTACCCGGCAGCTACAGAAAAAGGAGCGCCTGGCATTTTTCAGATCAGATTCTGCCGATGGAAGCCATTTTAAAATATGCTATAACACGGACTTTGGAAAAATTGCAGTAATAATCGATCCGGCAAAAAGAAACAGTTGGATAATCTATGATACAGGAATAGCTTATTCATATCTGAATTCCCTTTTTGTCGGATCAATACTCGGGTGCATACTCAGGCTGAAAGGCATTTTATGCTTTCATGGTTCGGTAGTTAATATTGATGGCCGGGCTGTGGTGCTGACCGGGAAAAAGCATAGCGGTAAATCGACCACTGCAAAGGCTTTTGCCAAATTAGGCTTTAAAGTTCTGAGCGATGATATCGCACCTATTTATAATGTCAATGGCCGGTTCTTTGTGGAGCCGGGATATCCAAAGGTCAGGTTGAGACCACAGGCACTGCAGCTTTTCTATCCAGAGGAGCATCATCATCTTGTCTCAATATACTCACATCGCTTCAGTAAATATTCTAGTTTAAACGACAGTTTTTGGAATACAAGGCTGGCTCTGGGGGCTATATATATCATGGGGCCGGCAGAAGAAAATGACCATCGCTCCTACGTTGCACCTATTTCGGCCGAACGGATAATTCATTTGCATAGCAATACTTTCGCAGGTTACCTGATTACACCCGAGCTTTTAAAGCAAGAGTTTGAAATACTGGGCCAGATAGCAAGCAAAATTCCTGTTCAACACCTTCATTTCGGACGAAACGTAAACCTGGTTTACCAACAATGTCAAACAATAGTGAATGATTTAGAACAGCTAAAAGCATCAAAGGTAGAACTGTAAGCTTACAATGGACATTTTCAGTTTCGAGCACCTGATCGCACCTCTTACCGTTGAAAATTTTTTTCAATTGTACTGGGAGAAAAGTTTTATTCACAATAAGCATAGCAGCGCTTCATATTTTGATGAAGTATTAACAATTACTGATATCGACGAATTGCTGAGTCAGCAAAATCTTATCCCTGATGGGATCAGGATCGTGGATAAAGGCACGAATATTCCTGCTGCGGATTGGACAAGATCAGATACTCTAATAAATGGCGTTATAAGAACCGCCGTTGATAACGAGAAGCTATTCGGCCTGTTTAATAACGGTAAGACAATAATCATCAATTCTGCGGAAAAATCAATTCCACGTTTGGCCCGTGCCTGCAGTACCATCGAGCAACAACTAAAATTCAGGGTTCAGGCAAATATATACATTACGCCCCCCGGCTCGCAGGGTTTTGCAATGCATTATGATCCGCACGATATTTTTTTGATGCAGATAAAGGGTCCAAAAACCTGGCTGATCTATGATTCGGGAGAGGATTTGCCGGTAGTTTACAAGGCATTTTGCAAAAAGCCGGAACTGGTATCAAACGTCGAAATCAATTCGGGCGACTTTTTATATATCCCGCGGGGTACGCCACATGAGGCCTATTCGTCCGCAGTATCAACCATTCACGTTAATTTCTCGCTGAAGCCTGTGTATGGATTTCACCTGATCGAGGAACTAGCCCGTTTAGCTGTCGATCAGGACAGGTTTTTCAGGCAAACCGTTCCGCATGGTTTTCAAAGCGAAAGCGAAAAAAAAGCC
Organism: Mucilaginibacter sp.; assembly: GCA_025934475.1. Lineage (GTDB taxonomy): Bacteria > Bacteroidota > Bacteroidia > Sphingobacteriales > Sphingobacteriaceae > Mucilaginibacter. The sequence continues at coordinate 6,975 of JAICXZ010000062.1, forward strand.
TACCTCGATAAATTTCAAGAGCGGCTTAATGAGCTGATCGAACGGATTTCACCAGCGGCACTACTGGAAAAACAAAAAGCCCATTTTGCGAAAGACCAGCTATTGAACTATGAGGGGAATTTGATCAATGCGCTGGCCCTGGAAAATATCAGCCTTGAAACAATTGTCTCCCGATCCAGTGGTTTTACAATGGTGCAAGGAAATTTGCAAACTGCTTTAATAATCCAATTTGGCGAACAAAAGTTAAAGATACCCGCATTTATAGAAAAGGACATACTTATGCAGAACAGTCCTTTTAAAATCGGAGAGATCAAAGGTCTCATTTCGGATCAGGGCAAACTTGATATAGCCCGGCAACTGATTGAGGCAGGGTTTTTAAAAATCGAAGAACCTGGCAATTTATTAGCTCATTAAAGGCTCCTGCTTAGAAGGACCTTCATATCCTGAACGGGCATCTTGCAGATAAGTACCAGCCATATCCTGGCCAAATGAAAGCTGCAGATTGAACCGCCCAAGGCTGATATTTTGCTTATCAAGAATTTGCCGCATTTCATTTTCTGCGTCTTCACTTATCGCTTTGGTGGAGATTAGCACCATATCAGGCTTTAATTTTTCACAAATGGCCAGCAAATCTTTTTTGCCTCCATAAATTTTGTACCCATACAGGTACATATTATGTTTGGTATTATCGTCGTCTATCCACCCAAGTGGTTTCAGTTCATATTTGTGATTTTGCAACAATTCCTGGATCAGGAGATAACCGCTGTCGCCCGCGCCATATATTATTACCTTCTTCCTTGCGCCCCTGTTGCGGCTGATCTGTTCATTAAGCCACCGGTAAAACAATCTCGAAAAGACAATACCGGTAGATGTGAGCAGAAAATCGATCATCAAAAAGTATGAAGTGTAAAGCGGGTACTTCCCTTTGAGATAAAGCAATCCTGCGAGAATCAAAGTAGCGAGGAATATAAATATAAAGTATGCGCCTATTTCTACTACTTGCACATATCGCCAGATGCGATAATAAAGCCTGCCAACATACAGTAAGAGTATTTTGATACAGATAAATGAGCCCAATATAACATCGTCCTGAACATGCTTAATGTGCAACGTTTTTTTTGTTAGCAGGAAGGATACGTAGATGATGATAATATCAGTAAACAGGCCCGCTATCAATTTTTTCTGCGAAAGAAGAAATTGAAATGTCACGTTTCGTCCGGCAGCTTGTCCATTTAACCGTTGGTAGGTAAGTATTTCTTCTGGGTCACTATAGACCTTCACTTTGGAAAGCAACACTGAAAAAATCACCGAACTGACACCCACCAACACCACACATAGGGCCAAATTGTTAATTCTGCTTTTATACATCAGCAAGCACAATACTCCCCATGCGGCACAAATACCATATAAGGTAAGCACAGCCTGTTTCTCGCTTAATCCCAGGGCCACCAGCCTGTGAGAGGTATGATCCCTGCCGCCCTGGTCAATCCTTCTGCCCGCAAGCAGGCGTTTAACGGTCACAAGCGTAGTGTCCATAATGGGGATTGCCATTAAGCTGATCGGAATCAAAAGAATCCAAACGGCCGAAGACGAACCCATTTTATACTGCACCGCTATACTCTGATAAGCCAGTGAAAACCCAAGGAAAAGGCTCCCTGAGTCGCCCATAAATATTTTTGCGGGCTTAAAATTAAAGAACAGAAACCCGATAGTGGCACCCGCTATGGCAAAGCCGCTTACTGCCAGGTAAGGGCTTCCGTTTAATGATGCAAGCGTAGCAGTTATGAGTGCCACAATTGCTGATATACCAGCCGCCAGGCCATCCATATTATCAAGCAGGTTGACGGCATTGGTGATCCCGATAACCCATATAAATGTGAGTGGAATGCCGGCCCAGTCCAATAGGCCGCCGCCAAAATTGAAACCGTAATATATCAGTACAAAAGCACACGCAATTTGCGCAAGCAGCTTAAAAACCGGTTTCAGTTCCCAAAGATCATCGACAAGCCCTGTCGCGAACATAATAAAGGATACGCCGTAAAGCATCGGGTTAATCTGAAGGCCCGAGGTAAAAATGGCAACGCTATACGCACCAAAAATGGCTATGCCCCCCATAAGGGCAGTAGTTTTTTGATGCCAGCGGTCGCTTCTCGGTTTTACCACCCAGCCTTTTTTATGCGCCAGTTTGATGACGAGCGGCGTAAATATGAGACAGGCAACAATTGCTACAATTCCCGCAATAATCGGTTGCAATAACGAATACGTCATAAAACTAATTTATTGCTCATGCTATATTTAGCCTCGAGTATCTTTTCTATGCCTTCCTCAATGCTGAGCAGTTTACGGTTTAATACCTCCAGCATCTTGGAATTGTCTGGCTGACGGCGGGTCATATCCCCTTCCTTCAGTGGCGTCAAATGAATGATTGATGACGTCGACCCAAGTATATCGATCACCTTCCTGGCCAGGTCAATGATCCTTACTTCATCCGCACTACCAATATTGATCACCTCGTTCACGAACAGGTTCTGCTCGAATATTTTAACAGTCGCTTCAATATTATCATCGATGTAACAGAATGTACGGCTCTGGCTGCCATCGCCATAAA
>JAICXZ010000451.1 GCA_025934475.1 Mucilaginibacter sp.
ATGCCATCAGAAGCGATCCCGAACTACGCCTACCGGAACAATGGCGATTTGACATTCACGAACAAGGCAGCCGAATGGGGTCTTGCCGAGCCGAGCTTTTCGAACGGCTCAGCCTATGGAGATTTAAATAATGACGGAGCGCTGGACCTGGTGGTGAATAATGTGAACATGCCCGCCTTTATCTACCGCAATAATTGTATAAAGCTCCATCCCGAGAATAAATACCTGAAAGTGATCCTTCAGGGCGAAGGCAAGAACCGCTTTGGGGTAGGCACACAGGTAACCCTGTACTACAACCATACGCTAAGCTACCAGGAACAAATGCCATCCCGGGGATTTGAATCGAGCGTTGATACCCGGCTGAACTTTGGCCTGGGCAAAACAAAGGTGATTGATTCTATAATAGTTAAATGGCCGGGCGGTAAGCAGAAAGTATTAAAAGGCGTAAAGCCCAACCAAACGATCACCGTAAAGGAGATCGAGTCGGCAATGCCCAAGAAAGCAGCGGACAAACCTGTACCTGAAAAACCGCTGTTTGAGCAGAGTGCGGATGACCATGGGATAGACTTTGTACATAAGGAAGATGATTTTGTCGATTTTGACCGGGAAAAACTAATCTTCCAGATGCACTCGACCGATGGCCCGCGAATAGCCAAAGGCGATGTAAATGGAGATGGTCTGGAAGACTTTTATATCTGCGGGGCGAAGGATCAGCCCGGAGCCTTATACATCCAGACCGCAGGAGGCCGTTTTAAGCGGAGCAATGAAAAGTTGTTTGAACAGGATAAAGCCAGTGAAGATACCGACTGCCTGTTTTTTGATGCCGATGGGGACGGCGATCTGGACCTGTATGTATGCAGCGGAGGTAATGAGTTTTCGGCCAACTCAACCGAACTGATCGACCGGCTTTACATCAACGATGGCAAAGGTCATTTCACCAAATCGCCGCAAGTGCTTCCCTCTTTCCAGTTTGAGAGCAGTTCCTGCGTAACAGCAGCAGACATTGACGGGGATCGCCACCAGGACCTGTTTGTAGGCGTGCGCTTAAAGCCGGGCCATTACGGCTATCCCTGCAAGGGCTATATCCTGCAGAACAATGGCAAAGGCATATTTACGGATGTGACCGATAAGGTAGCTCCCGGCTTAAAAGAACTGGGTATGGTAACCGACGCAAAATGGTTTGACTATGACCGCGACGGGAAACCGGACCTGGTGGTGTGCGGAGAATATATGCCGTTGCGGATATTCCATAATGAAGGCGGACGACTGAAAGAAGTAAGCCGGGAAGCAGGAACCGGCTGGAGCAACGGCTGGTGGAACAGGCTGGAGATAGCCGATATAGACGGAGATGGCTACCCGGATATCGTTGCCGGCAATCACGGATTAAATTCCAGGTTTAAAGCCACCCGGCAAAAGCCGGTAAGCATGTATGTGGGGGATTTCAGCGGAACCGGCAATATCGAGCAGATCGTATGCTGTTATAACGGCGATAAGCAATACCCGATGGTATTAAGGCACGACCTGGTAGGCGAGCTGCCCTACCTGAAGAAAAAATACCTGAGGTATGCCCAGTACAAGGAACAAACGATAGAAGACATATTTGGCAAGGAACAGCTGCAAAAGATAGATAAACTGGACGCCTACGAAATGCGGAGCAGCGTGCTGATGAATAACCGGAACGGCACGTTTACGATGAAACCGTTGCCTGTAGAGGCTCAGTTCTCAACCGTATTCGGGTTGGTGATCAGGGATTTTGACGGGGACGGGAAGCAGGATATTCTGCTGGGCGGCAACTTTTATCAGTCAAAACCCGAAGCAGGGATCTATGATGCCAGCTATGGCTTACTGCTGAAAGGGAACGGAAAGGGTGATTTTACAGCGGTCAAACCACAAATAAGCGGTATTGTGATCAAAGGCGCTGTGCGTGACATGAAAGAGATCAAAGCGGGAAAGAACAAGCTGCTCATCGTCGCTAAAAATAATGATAAAACAGAGGTGCTAAATTTAAAATGAGACGATGATTAACTATGAGATATTATAAATGGATATTGTTTGTTGTATGCCTGATTTTTGTATTTGCCTGTAATTCAGACGACAGCAAATATGATCAATTGGTAAAGAATGAGCTTTCGCGTGGCATACGAAAGGATACACTGTTTCAGGGATTAAAATTAGGAATGACCTCAAAAGACTTTTATACCCACTGTTGGCAAATGAATAAAAAGGGGATCTTTTTTGCAGGGCCCGGCAATATGTCGGTTTCCTATAAGCTTGGAAAAGCGCTAAAATATCCCGCGTATATGAATTTCTTCCCGGATTTCGCGCATGGCAGGATTTACAAAATGCGGGTACTCTTCGGTTATGATGCTTTTGCACCCTGGAATAAACAAATGTTTGCTGACAGCCTGGAGCTGGATGTATTGGGACTGTTAAAAAAATGGTATAAGGACCGGGACTTTATTCGCATGACGGACCCGGCTAAAGGGACGATTTTTGTGCAAGTAGATGGCAATAGGAGAATTATTATCGGGAAGTATGATGAGGCCCATGTAAAAGTAGATTATACTGATTTATTGATAGATGAAAAGAATAAAAAGTAAGGTGAATTTTACTTTTTTGACGGTAAAGATTAGATACGGCGTGTTTAACGCCCGATATCTTTTTGTACTCCTTCTACTCACATTAGCCGGTTGTCAAAAAAAGCAAAACGGACCTAAAAATGCGCTCTTTGAACTTCTAAGCCCCGATGAAACACACGTCAATTTCGTCAACCAGCTATCTTATGATGCTGACTTTAACATTTTTACCTACCGCAATTTCTATAATGGAGGTGGAGTAGCCATTGGAGACATCAACAATGACGGGTTACCAGATATTTTCCTGGTTGGTAACATGGTGCCCAGTCGCCTCTATTTGAATAAGGGCAATTTTCAGTTTGAAGATATAACCGAAAAGGCCGGAATTAACAAGCTCGGTAAATGGTCTACAGGCGTTACCATGGCAGATGTTAATGGTGACGGTTTATTGGATATTTATGTTTGCAATAGTGGCGACGTTAAGGGCGATCATAAGCAGAATGAATTGTATATCAATAATGGTAATCTGACTTTTACCGAAAGAGCAAAAGAATATGGTATTGGAGTGAATGGTTATTCAACCCACGCCGTTTTTTTTGACTATGATCACGATGGGGACCTGGACCTTTTTATACTAAGCAATTCCTTCAAGGCTATCGGCAGTTTTAATATTCAGAATAATGAACGGAACAAAAGGGATTTATTAGGGGGCCAAAAATTATTCAGGAATGACCGCGGCCATTTTACAGACGTGAGCGCACAAGCAGGTATTTATGGCAGTGTGATCGGTTTTGGGTTAGGAGTAAGTGTAGGCGATGTAAACGGGGACGGCTGGGATGATATTTATGTATCCAATGACTTTTTTGAACGCGATTATTTATATATCAATAATCACGACGGCACCTTTAAAGAGTCGCTTGAGAGCCAGATGGGGAGCATTAGCAATGCTTCAATGGGAGCCGATTTGGCTGATATTAACAACGACGCACATCCCGATATTTTTGTGACGGATATGCTTCCTGCATCGGAATCCAGGCTCAAAACAAATACCACTTTTGAGAATTGGGATAAATATCAGCTCGATCTGAGATATGATTATTTCCATCAGTTTACCAGGAACACGCTGCAATTAAATAATGGCAATGGAACTTTTAGTGAGATAGGCCGGCTGGCCGGGGTCCATGCTACCGACTGGAGTTGGGGAGCACTGATCACTGACATGGATAATGATGGGTTCAAAGATGTTTTTATTGCCAATGGTATTTATAAAGACCTGACCAATCAAGACTACGTTCAACATCTCTCCAACAGAGATGTGATGCGTAGTGTCTGGACAAATAAAGGCATAGATTACAGAAAGCTGATAGATAGTATGCCATCAGAAGCGATCCCGAACTACGCCTACCGGAACAATGGCGATTTGACATTCACGAACAAGGCAGCCGAATGGGGTCTTGCCGAGCCGAGCTTTTCGAACGGCTCAGCCTATGGAGATTTAAATAATGACGGAGCG
>JAICXZ010000821.1 GCA_025934475.1 Mucilaginibacter sp.
ACTTGTTTGAGGAATGCAACCTGGTCGAAGTAGTCGGTTTCTTTGACTATTTTGTTGTTCTTCAGGGTAAAAATCGCGCAGCCGTGCAGCGTATATTTCTTGCCCTTCATGTAATCGGGTGTTCCTGCTTCAGGGTTGCTCAATGTGCCCGAAAACGAATACTCAACGGTTACTATATTGCCGGCATTAATCGTATTTGCGACTTTATAAGTCAAATCAGGCGTTGATTTAAAATATCGGTGGTAAACTTCGGCTACACTATCCTGACCAATTTTTGCACCTTCCCAATTAGGCGAGAAAACCTGCGCTTCCGGTGCGTAAGTTGACGCGACAGCTTTGATATCATGGTTGTTGATCGCCTTAAAATGATCCTCGATAACCGCTGACTGCCCTTTAACGTTGCCGATAGAAAAAAGCGTTAGCAGGCAGAGAATAAGTAAAAAAATAAATCGCTTTCTCATACTTAAAGCTAAACATAATCAGGATATTAGCGCAATTTAAATCCGAAAATAACCCTAACAGGGTGAATAATGCATGTCGTAAAGACACCGCATTTTTGTCTCTTTCGTAGGCTTAATTTTCGGGCCGCAATACAGAAATTTGAGTGAAACAAAATCCGATGGAAAAGATAGAAATCAAAGAGGAATGCAAAGTCATTGACGCGCAAAAAGCCATGCTCGATGGTTCATATTTCAGAGAAGTCGCTATGACCAATGTGAGGATCACCGATGCTAACCTGAGCGACCTGGAAATTGAAGGTGCGCAGCTAGGCGGTGCGTTCATCCACAATATTGGTGGTCCGCCGAAGGATCATCCGATGTATGACCCCAATTTTGTACAGCGGCCGCTACGTTTCGAAGATTGTGATCTGCACGGCAGCACCATTACCAATTGCGATCTGAGCGAAATAGCCATCACCAATTGCAACCTGGCTGGAATGACGATTAATGGAGTTTTGGTAGAAGAGTTACTGCGATTCTACCAAAAATAAAAGGTGTCATGCCAATCTTGTCGAAGCATGACACCCTTTATTTTGGTAGGTTACTTATTTCGAAAAGCTCTGCTTCATCGTTTTGCTCAGCGTTTTAGCTGTCCAGTAACCGCTATCGAGTATACGGCGAACAGTCATCAATGGATCGTTTGCGTCACGTTTTTCAGCCAGTTGGAATGCTAGTTTAAAGCCGCGTTTATGTAACTGCGGAAGATTTTGCGTATTCCACAAACCAAACGGGTAGGCAAAATATTTAACTGGTTTCCCGGTTATGTCTTCCAGTTTTTTGGTTGGTTTGTCCAGTTGAGTTTCCCAGTCTTTAGGAGTAGAAAGCTTTTTGAAACTGGTGTGGTTCCACGTATGGCTGGCGATCACGTTGCCCTCATCCGAAAGTTGCTTGATCTGCGCCGAACTCATATAATGTTTTACCTTGCCAATGGATACAGTCATGATAAAGAACACGCCTTTGAAACCATATTTCTTCATTTCCGGACGAGCAACCTCGTATTGGTCAAGGTCGGTATCGTCGAAAGTAAGCATGATAGGCTTGCTGGGAAGTGGCGTGCCTTTGGTCAGGTAATCATATAGCTGATCGGGCAGGATGGTATGATAACCGCTGTCGGCCAGCATTTTCATATGCTCTTTGAATGAAGCAACAGGGATTATATAGTCTTTATCTACCTTTTTATCGGTTGCTCTCCAATCGCGTATCTGGTGGTAGCAAAGGATAGGCACCTGCTTACGAGCCATGATAGCGGCCGTGTTACCCGGTGTAGTAGCCTGTGCCAGGGCGGTTGATACAACTGAAATTGATAACCCAAT
>JAICXZ010000779.1 GCA_025934475.1 Mucilaginibacter sp.
AAAGAAACACGCATCTTTGCGCAAAATTTAATAGAAGAAGTCCCGTTAAGGACGTTTACGAACTGATAAAAATAAAGAATGAGTATAGTTGTGATGGTGGGCCAGTTGTTGCTGGGCCTTTCAATTTTGGTTATTTTACACGAGCTAGGTCACTTTTTAGCGGCGCGCGCTTTCGGCATCAAGGTAGATAAGTTCTACCTGTTCTTTGACGCCTGGGGTGTGAGCCTGTTCAAATTTAATTATAAGGGTGTTGAATATGGCGTGGGATGGCTGCCGCTGGGTGGCTATGTCAAGATTGCAGGCATGATCGATGAATCCATGGACAAAGAACAAATGGCGGGACCACCGCAGCCATGGGAGTTCCGGTCAAAACCTGCCTGGCAACGCCTGATTGTAATGCTGGGCGGTATCATCGTCAATATTTTCGTGGGCATATTCATATTCTGGATGCTTACAGTTAAATACGGAGACGCTTACATTCCGATGAGTGCTGCCAAATATGGTATTGTGGCCGGTCCTATCGGTCAAAAGATAGGTCTGCGTTCTGGCGATAAGGTAGTTAGCATTAATGGCAAACCTGTTGAACGGTTTAATGAAGTAATTAATCCCAAAATATTCCTCGATAATGCTGTGTTGAACATTCAACGCGACAATCAGCAGCTAAATATCACGGTGCCTACAAGCATTTTGAATGACATTTCAGACAAAGGCGCCAATGGTACCGAACAATTTATCAGTATAGTGCCCCGTGCAAAGTTTGCAGTTGATTCGGTTGTTGCAGGCAGTGGTGCAGCAAAAGCCGGACTCAAAAAAGGTGACAGTATCCTTGCCATTAATGGCACCAAAGTGGTCTTTTTTGACCAGTTGGAGGGCCAATTAGGTGTATATAAAAACAAGAATGTACAGTTGTCGGTAAAACGTGGCAGCACGCCAATGGAGCTAACTGCTTCGGTTGATAAAGATGGCAAGCTGGGCTTCTTTAAAAATATTGATATTAAACCAGAAAGGATAAGCTACGGGTTTTTCCAATCGCTGCCAATAGGCGCTTCAGAGGCATGGAGCTATTTCGTTAATAATGCCAAAGGTTTGAGCAAGCTGGTTACCGGAAAACTCAGCGCTCAGAAATCTATTTCGAGCCCCATCGGTATTGCCCGGATGTACGGCGGCGATTTCGACTGGTTCAATTTCTGGAGGCTCACAGGCTTTATTTCTATGGTATTGGCCCTGATGAACCTTTTACCTATTCCCGCGCTTGATGGCGGTCATTCATTGTTCCTGTTGGTTGAAATGATAAAAGGCAAGCCACTCAGCGATAAATTCCTGGAACGTGCGCAGATCGTAGGATTCGTACTGCTGATTTGTTTGATGGTATTTGCTTTCGGCAATGATATCTTAAAAGGATTTCATAAATAAGATAATCTCCGCCCTTAATGTGGCATAAAAAGAAAGGGGATGTTTTTCGACATCCCCTTTCTTTTTCTATTCTTGATTAAGCTGTTGCATCCGTAGCATCAGCAGGCTCTGAGGCAAAGGCTGAACGTTCCTTTTTGAAGATAGCTGCACCGATAAGGCCGAAAATCATACTGCTAACCGGCGTGCCTATGAGCGCACCAAGTATTAGGAAAAACATTCCTGCTTTGGTCATGAGCTGCATTCCCTGATCGACTTGATCGCTTGACATCCCTCTCGCTTGCATAGCCGCCCGCTGAGCCTCAAGATATTGCGTATACATGTCCGGGCTTAAAATAGCGTAATATAAATAAAGGAATACGGCCAAAATGATACCTGAAAAAACGCCAAATCGCCAGGCAATACTAAAACCTTCACCGAATTTCATATATCCTCCAAGCTGGTCTCTGAATTCCTTTTGCGCCAAAAACAGAAATGCTATGAAAGGGATAAAAGAGATGTACCTTATGGGTGAAACTGCGCTGATGTTAGCGAATTGAAAAACGTAGGTCAGTATTATACTGGTTGCTACATTGATCAACGTCCATTTAATGGCCGCATTGTTAGGATTGGGTTTGGGTTGTTCCATTTTTTTGATTTTAGGTTTAAATGAATAACCCGAATATACTAATTACTGGAATACAAAACGGCGGCTGTGAAAGACAAATTGAATGCAGGCACAAACCTTATTGGCTCGCATCACTGGGAATCTGATATTCAGGAGGGTTCCTTCTTAGCAGAGCGGCAAAAATAAGCGCTAAAGCAAAAAGAAGAATAAACGTGATAACATATCCCTGGATGATAGCGCCAATGCTGATATTTTTTTGATCGTTAAGCTGCTTTTGTATCTCCG
>JAICXZ010000740.1 GCA_025934475.1 Mucilaginibacter sp.
CGCACACACTTCGACGGGCTCAGTGTGACACCCGTTTAGTTCAGCAAAACTAACTTTTCGCCCTCGCATTTTTCAGGATGTTCATATATTCTTTACGGCTGATGAGCCGGGCACCCATTGATTCCAGGTGTTCTGTATGCACCTGGCAGTCTATCAGTTGGTATTTACCACTCTGGCAAAGAGTAATCAACGCCGTTTTGGATGCGTTACTTACTTTGCTAAACATGCTCTCGCCACAAAACACTAAACCGACCGCCACGCCGTAAAGTCCGCCAACCAGTTGATCTTTCTCCCAAACCTCTACCGAATGGGCATGACCCTGATGGTGCAGGTCGATATATGCCTTCTTCATGTCATCAGTGATCCATGTACCATCCTGACCCTCTCTTTTGGCAATGGCACAAGCTTCTATTACCTGTTCAAAGCTCTTATCAATAGTAATCGTAAATCGCCTGGAGCGCAGCACCTGTTTCATGCTTTTGGATATCTTCAGCTCATCCGGAAACAACACAAATCGTCCGTGCGGCGAATACCACAGGATGGGCGTATCGTTATTGTACCAGGGAAAGATGCCATTTTGGTAGGCCAGCAACAAACGATCGACAGAGAGGTCGCCTCCTAAAGCCAAAAGGCCATCCTCCTCTGCAAGGGATGGCTCTGGAAATAACAAACGCTCGTCAAGCCTGAAGATCATGAGGCAAATTTATGCCTTCTTTTTGATCACCAGTTTTTTGTTTTGCGCGTGGTTTATGCTATCAAAATATTGCTGCATTTCGGTATACTTCGCGGCGGGTATTACTTGATTGTTCAACACAAACTTGAACGTGCTTATTACCTGGTTTTTATCCTTATTATACACGAAGCTCAGATCGTATGTGCCGTAGCTGAATTTTAAATTGCTGTTGGTGGGTAATGACTCAACTTCGTAACCAGCAGGCAGATCTATAGTGGTTGTGCATGACTCCTGCATCGGGAATTTAAAATAAAAATCAGTTTTTCTTTTCTCCGTTATCGGAACCGATGCATCCCATAAAGCAAGCACTCGCGGTCGGATGAATTGTTTATCACCCGCCATTACATCGCAAAACTTATCGTAATCAATAGTTAAATTAACCTCTTTAACGTCATTTATGTCCGACCCCAGCTGGAAATCAAATGCTGAAGGTTGCTTGATGCCAAATTCAGAAATGATATCTTCTTTTTGTTCTTCAGCTTTCAAGGCGGGCAATTCGTTAACGAAAAAGCTCCTGAGATCGCCGGTGCTGAGTATTTTCGCTTGCGCCTTTGCCCCTCCGTCTGCATTTAAAATAACATGCACCTCGCTGTTAAATTGATTCTCCCTGGCTTGACTTTTAGGTGTGCTGACTAATTTGCCGCCGTCCTCAGTAGTGATCAACGCTTTCCTGTTTTCAGTGAATGAGCCAAGCACTCCGAAGGCTTTGGTATTGCTTGTACACTCAAGCCATGTAGTGTCATTCTTGAACGGGACGCAAAGAATAACATGGTTGAAACCGTTATATGGGAAATTATAGTCCGCCGGTTCTTCATTGGAGCCTGCATTAATAACCGTGTAATAAGAGTTGATATTTACTGCCTTAAGCAAAGCACGCATATAATTTGAAAGAGCCTTGCAATCGCCGTATTTTTTTTGGTCCACAAACGTTGCCGGGAACGACTTTAAGCCTCCTATGCCAAGCTGAATACTCACATAACGCATGCTTTGCTGCATGTATTTGTATAGAAATTTTGCTTTTCCTTTGTCGGTCTTAATCGTATCAGTCATTTTCTTAATCTCTGCCACTCTTTCGGGGCTAAGTGAACTACCATCGGCATTCAAGTCCAGAATCCATTTACCAAAATTTTGCCAGCTGCTTATATCGCCGGGAATTCCATAGAAGCTAAATTTGTTTTGACAGAATTGTACGGTAGGATAAACCCGCCAGGGCTCGGCGCCTTCCTCGAGTTTAAATGCTTTTAGATTGGACACTTGCCATGTATATACATCCTTGCTTCCAGATGTGGTTTTTTGCGGCTTAATTGATGTGTTTTTGTTGAGATAACGAAAACCTGCATCTGGGCTAACAACAACTTTACACAGCTCGTTCTGAATACTCTGTTCTTCACCTTGTATATCCCATCTGGTAAGATCCACAGAGCTGCTGGCGTCCAATTCATAAGTCATCTCCACTGTGGTGGGATAACTGGCAACAGTATGTCCGAGTAACAGTACTCTATCATCTGTCACAAGCGATTCATAGTCTTCGGCAGCTCTATCATACATATCGCTTTTATGATACTTTTTAGTCAGTTTGCCATCAGCATTATAAATCCTCATCTCAAAAGAACCCACAGAACTGTATTTCTTATTGTAGGGCAGCCTTACAGCCGCCTCGCCATTGCCTTTCTCGTTGAGTATGGTAATTATAGAATGAACCTTGTACGAAAACTTACCAGGCCCCTGTACATCATATTCTTCGCTGCTGTACCGAACCACTGAGTTTGCATCTTCCTTTAATGAATCAGGAATATTGTTGCCCATGTAAAGCTCTTTGGGTATATCCTGGCTATAGCC
>JAICXZ010000490.1 GCA_025934475.1 Mucilaginibacter sp.
CCCGGCGGCGTCGGCACCCATCTGCCGGCAGAATCTTTGATGGCAAATTTAGACATGCTGCGTGTTTGCAAATAATTGTCCTTCTTGCTCCATGCCATGACGGATTTAAAAACCGCGATTGCGTAGCTTTCCGAGTTTGTAATAACATCAGTAGGCATTCCGTGAGCGACAGCGATCTGGTGCAAGCTGTCTGTCATGTACTTCATGCTGCCCTCCGGGAAAGTTACAGCCTCACCCACCTTGCAAAGCGCAATCAGGGATGCGTATTCATAGTCGATCTCCTTACCTTTTTCTGGCTGGGCAACTTTTTTAAATCCATTGAGCTGGCCTACAAGGGATTTATACTTGTCAGGATATCCGGCGGCAATTACCTCGTAGCCGGCCACACTTGCGTAAGCATAATTACGCGACGCTACCGGCGGCGAAAAGTTATTACCCATAACCACATTGTTCAGTTCGAAAACGGTGTGGGCATATAGGGTTGGATCATGCAAAATGGTTTTGTAATCGTTCTTTTTGCAGGACGACAAAAACAGCAGTGCAGCGGCAACAATCAGATAAAAACGTTTCATAAAATACTATTGTTTAACAACATATGTTTTCTTTTCGGGACCGACACCGGTAATGGTCAATGATTTCCAGTTCGGTGGCAATTTACTTTTAACCTGTACAATACCTTTGTCGGTGATGTCCAATCCGCCAAAACCCATCAGCATGCTTTGGATGATTCCGCCTGCGCCGGTGGCAAAGTAGGGGTTCGTACCGCCCTTGGTTTCGGCTATTACTCTGAAAGGCGGATTAAGATTTGGCTCATAAGCATCTTTGAAAAAATGATACGCTTTTTCACCATTGCCCAATCTTGAATATAGTAGAGCGAATATACCCTGCGTCATCGCCGGCGTACCTTCATTGGGCACACGGGTTTCGTAATATTCCAGGTCCTTTTTTACCTGGGCAGGGTCGGTTATTGTTTTCAGGGGATAGGCAAGCAGGTTCACATCGGCCTGTTTGATACCTTCACCGTTGTAAGTGGCAAACTCCCTGGTTACCCCATCAGGAAATTTCAGGATAGGGATATTATCGGCGACTACCTGCCAATCGGGATCAGCTTTAAGGCCAAGTATCTTGGCAGCTTCCGTGGCAAATTGTAAGTTAGCTTTAGCAGCGGCATTCGTAAACGCGTTGTTATCTACGTTTTCCGCCCATTCATCGGCGGCTACTACGTCCTTAATATCATAATGACCTGGACCATTGCGCTCAACGCGGCTCGCCCAGAAATCGGCGGTGGCTGATAGAATCGGCCAGCCTTTTTCAAGCAGCCATTGTTTGTCCTGCGTTACGCTGTAATATTTCCATGCAGCCAAGGCCACGTCGGCTGTAATATGGTGTTCGAAGGGACCACTCAATGCCCAAACCGGTGTTTCCTCTACTCCGCTATCAGCGCTTTCCCAGGGGAACATGGCGCCTTTGTAGCCATGAGCGAAGGCATTTTGCCGCGCCATTGCCAGTCGCTGGTAACGGTATTCGACCATTGATTTGGCAATGTCAGGGTGCAGTACAAGCACGGATGGAAACATCCACAAATCGGCATCCCAAAATACGTGGCCGTTATAACCCAGCCCGGATAGGCCCATTGGCGACGGCGAGTATGCTGTACCAGCCCTTGAAAATGAATACAGGTGGTACAACATACTATGCACATCTTGCTGTGCCTGTGGGTCGCCTTCAATTTTGATGTCACTCTTCCAAAGATCATCCCAAGCTTGGGAATGGTATTGCACCAAACGATCGCGGCCCTCCAGTTTGGCAAACATAGTAAGGCGCTCGGCCTGATTCAATGGGTCGGCATCATGTGCTGATGTGATGGATGAGCCGGCAACCGCATACTGATAGGTTTGCCCGGCGGCAATCTGCTTGCTAAACTTCATCAGGTGCATGTTGTTGTCCCACATTTCGTGGATCACACGCGGTTCCTGACCATGTGTTTCATTGAACAAAAATGTGTTTGAGGCGCATAATTGCAGCTTACCGGTTGGGCTCTTGGCTGTCGATGTTAGCAGGCTTATGGTCACATGCGGACGGTCGATTTCGTTATAATAATTCTGCACATCTTTCAATGCATCAGGCGCGTCCATGATGCTTGCAGTGGTAATATTTATCGGCTTTTTGGCGGTTATCGAAATGTCCATTAAAACCGTGAAAGGCAGGTGCCTTAATGAATAGTAGGTATATTTTACTGATGCCTCATCACCATAATCGAATGTGGTGGTAAAAGCAGCATGCTGCATATCCAGCTCCTGCTTAAAATTGCTGACGTTCTTTGCATCAACCCGCCGGCCGTTAATTTCCAGGTACATGCTAAGCAAATTAAAACTGTTGAGAAAGTTGCTCACCCTTCCCCGGCCATACAAGTCGTAAGCACCGGCAAGTACAACGTGTTTCACTTTAAAAGGCTCCGGTGATGATACAATTCCGATCATCCCATTGGCTACAGTTATCCCATAATAATTTGCCGGATCTATTTTATCGGCTTTAATCACCCAGGGATCCTGGGCATATACGGCGGTGCTGAGCAACAAGCCCAGCGCGCACAATCCCATCCGCAATTTATTCATAATCAATTATTTATTTGCCTGAAAAATCTAATCCTATTGTTGTTAAAGCCAACTGCATAGATAGTGCCCTTTCCTGTTTTTATGGTTTTGATGTCACGCACTTCGCCTCGCAACAAAAAGCCCGATGACATCGGCGAGGGCTGTGCAAAGCTCCCATCCTTATCTACCAGCAACACATCGCCAAAGTCGGCATCATACCTGCCCTCGTAAGGTAATACGCCCCAAAAGTTACCACCCGCTAAAATGCCTTTTTGTTTTCCGGTTAAACTGGCAAAGCCCAAAAGAGGCGCCATCTGCGCCGATGAAGGGAACGCTTTGAACTGGAATTTACCATTTCCCTTGTTGTAAAAAACACCGGATGCGAAGGAATTGGCAACCAATGGCTTAACATCTTTCAGCGAATCGCCAAAAATCTCATCGACTGTTTTGCCTGCGAAGTCATGATAATACAAGTATTTCTTTTTGATGATCGGCACTTGTTTTTCCAGTTCTCCCTTGCCTAAAAAAGTATAGTCTTTCTGATCGATACTATAGGTCATCAAAGGATCAATTGAACCGTTCTTATCGATATCTGTGAGGTATAATTTTATCGGGTCAGTCTCTGTCGGTTTTAGCTTTGAGTTCCATCCGTAATTACCTGCGATAATATCAACATTGCCATCGCCGTCAACATCGGCAAGTTGTACCCGTTGCCACCAACCGGATAGCTTGTCCAATTCGCCGTTATGTTGCAGTACCAGCTTGCCATGTTTGTTCATGAATATTTTAACCGGCATCCATTCACCGGCTACAACAAGATCGGGCCAGCCATCGCCATCCAAATCGGCAAATGCCGCTGAACGGATCATACCCGCATGCTTCAATTCCTCCGGCAATTGAACCTGGGTAAAATGACCATGCTTGTCATTCATCAGCAAATAAGATTCCGGCATTTTTCCGAAGGCATAGCCTCCCGGGGCACCGGCAACAAACAAATCGGCATACCCATCATGATCCACATCTGCAACAGCCACCGCCGATTTATTAGTCAATAATTGCGGGATATCTTTCGATTTGTTGAAATGGCCTTTACCATCGTTAATATACAACCGATCAGCGAGTTCCGGTGAACCATCTTGCAATTCGTTACCGCCACTTGCTACATACAAATCAGGATTGCCGTCATTGTTTACGTCGATAAAGACAGCGTCTACGCCATCACATCCAACATCCTTGAGAAAATCTGGCTGGGACGATTGAACAAATGTTCCATCAGATTTTTGTGTGAACA
>JAICXZ010000563.1 GCA_025934475.1 Mucilaginibacter sp.
AGTAGCACCCGAATATCATTGGAACGATTATGCCGGCTTGGAAGTGAAAGGTAAAACCGTAGTAGTGCTGGTGAATGAACCGGGCTTCAAGTCGGGTGATTCTAAGCTATTCAAGGGTGATACCATGACCTACTATGGCCGCTGGACCTACAAATTTGAGGAGGCAGCTCGTCAGGGTGCTGCGGGGGTACTCATTGTGCATCAACCCGAGCCCGCGAGCTACCCGTGGAGCGTGGTACAAAGCAGCAACACTGGTGCAAGGCTTTACCTGCAGCAAGCTAACAAGCATAAGGATCGCTGTAAAGTTCAGGGCTGGGTCTCGGAAGAAACGGCTAAGAAACTTTTTTCATCCGCTGGCATTACAGGCGACTTCAGGGCCTTAGCACGCAAACGCGACTTCAAAGCGATTCCGTTAAATCTGAATGCCAATCTTACTATACACAATAAGCTTAAATACTCTACTTCGCACAATGTGATCGGTGTACTTAAAGGTAGTAGCAACCCGGGTGAGTACATCATATACACGGCCCACTGGGATCATTTCGGCATCGGCAAACCTGACGCCAAAGGCGACAGTATTTACAATGGTGCCGTGGATAACGCCGATGGCACTGCTTCCCTGATCAGCATGGCAAAAGCTTTTGCCAAAACGAAAGAGAAGCCGAAACGCTCAATCGTTTTCCTGGCTGTAACAGGCGAAGAACAAGGCCTGCTTGGCTCTGAATATTATGCCACCCACCCCATCTTCTCACTTAATAAAACGGTCGCCGATCTGAATATGGATGCATTGGGTAACTATGGCCAGACCAAAGATGTATCTATAACCGGCAAAGGACAAAATGACCTGGATGACTATATCGAGCAATACGCTAAGCAAGAAGGCCTGATTGTAAAAGGTGACACCCGCCCCGGCGCCGGAAGTTATTACCGCTCCGACCATTTCAATTTTGCTAAAGTAGGCGTGCCGGCGTTGGATATGAACAATGGTGTCATTAGCATGACTCACGATATTGCCTGGGCAAAAAAACAGCAGGATGACTATACGGCTCATCACTATCATCAACCCTCCGACAATTATTCGCCGGACATGGATGCGACGGGCATGGCGCAGATAGCTAATTTATTATATCGCCTGGGGTATCAATTAAGTAATGAAACTACATTCCCTGGATGGAAGGCTGGGTCTGAGTTTAAGGCTATCAGGGAGAAATCGATGGGGAAATAACCACAAAGTAAAAAGACAATCGCACTTGCTGCAATTGTCTTTCCTATGTGGATAAAGTTTAAGCTCTTGTTTATGTAGGTAAAGAACTTAATTTTAACATGAACCATCAACCCGTTTTTTCACGGTATTTGCAAAACCCTATAAAAATGAAAAAAGCCGCACACACTTACTGGAAACGGCTTTTTTATTTTTTTATATTTCCTTATAGTTAAATCAATCTTCCACTACTTCGCTGTTTGGCGTGCTAACTTCGACTGTTTGATGTTTAAAATAGTGTTTTTGGTTGATGAGAATCAATATCACGCCAACCGATATTGCGGCATCCGCCAGGTTAAAAACCGGCCGGAAAAATATAAATTCCTCATTGGCCCAAAGCGGGAACCATGAAGGGTAGTGGCCCTGCACCAGCGGGAAGTAGAACATATCGATCACTTGACCGTGGAATAACGGCGCGTAATTATAAATAATGCCGTAAAAGGTCGAATCGATAATGTTGCCCAGGGCACCGGCAAAAATAAGCGCTACGTTCATGATAAGACCCCGGTGATACTTGTGTTTGATCAGGAACAGGAGCCCGTAGCCGATTGCAACCACAGCGCCGATCCGGAACAATGTCAGGAACAGCTTACCCCACGAACCGCCAAACTCCATTCCAAATGCCATCCCGTTATTCAGAGTATAATGCAGCATGCCCCTACTGCCCAAAAAGCGGATTTCTTCACCCAACTGCATGTGATCGTGCACCCAGGTTTTGATAAGCTGATCGGCAATAATGACAAGCGCGGCTAGCAGGAAAGGTCTGGTATAAGAGGCCTTCATTAATATTGCTTCAATTTTGCCTCCATGCTCAGCGTAGTGTGAGGCACCGCGCGCAAGCGTTCTTTCTGTATCAGTTTACCGGTTTCGCGGCAAACTCCGTAAGTTTTATTCTCAATACGTACCAGCGCTGCTTCCAATTGCTCAATAAATTTTTTCTGACGCGCTGCCAGCTGATTGATCGACTCTTTTTCAAGTGTCGCTGAACCATCTTCAAGTGTTTTATAGGTCCCGGCTGTATCGTCGGTACCATTAGCATTAGGCGAACTTAATGATGATGCAAGTGCGTTCAGCTCTTCTTTAGCTATACGCAATTTATCCAAAATCAGCTCTTTAAATTCCTGTAGTTCTGCGTCAGAGTACCTGGTTTTTTCTGTTTCCTGTTTCATTTATGCTTTTGTTATATCAATCAAAATTTCATTCCCATCTATTAATACGGAATCGCCCGCATTAAGTTGATTATCAGTCGTTATGGTATCGGCTAAAATTTCGGCGCAAATATAGGATAAATTAATTTCTACAGCTTCTATTATTAGCTGAGCGTCAGTCTTGTACCGAACGTTGATCCTGTCGGTTACTTCGAAGCCTTTATCCTTGCGCAGATTCTGTACGCGGTTAATAAACTCCCGCGATATCCCTTCCTGCTTCAATTCGTCGGAGATGTTAACATCTAAAGCGACGGTTAGTTTTCCCAAATTAGCAACCTGCCATCCAGGAACGTCCTCGGCGATGATTTCCACATCGGTATGGAGTATTGAGTACTGCGTATTAAGTAACTGTATACTGCCGTCGGCCTCCAGCTTATTGATATCCTCCTGCGACAAATTCGCGATCTCTTCAGCCACAACTTTCATGTCCTTCCCTACCTTCGGCCCCAATGCTTTGAAGTTGGGTTTAACCTTTTTCTTGATGAAACCCGAAGTATCGGTTATATACTCAATATCCTTGATATTTGTTTCAGAAAGTATCAGATCTTTTACCAAATCCACCTGGTGCCTGAAATTCTTGTTCAATATTGGCAGCAAGGTGCGGCGCAGCGGCTGACGAACGTTGATACCAACCTTCTTACGCAGTGACAGTGTAAGCGACGAGATATCCTGCGCCAATTGCATACGCTCTTCGAGCGCTTTGTTCACCAGGTCGGCATGATATGCAGGGAAGTCAGCCAGGTGAACCGATTCAAAGTTTTCTTTCTTGGTCACCTTATTCAGATCGTTATACAGCTTATCAGCAAAGAATGGCGCCACCGGCGACATCAGCTTTGCTATAGTAGTTAAGCAGGTATATAACGTTTGATAAGCCGATAGCTTGTCCTGCGAGTCCTCCGACTTCCAGAAACGACGGCGACTGAGGCGAACATACCAGTTACTCAGGTGCTCATCTACAAAATCCTGAATTGCACGTGAAGCTTTGGTCGGC
>JAICXZ010000259.1 GCA_025934475.1 Mucilaginibacter sp.
CAATGTGCTGGGTAGTCTGGATATTTATTTAGAGCAGTTTGAAAAGAATGCGTTGGCCAATGGAGTTCATATTCATTGGGCAACGGACGCTGAAGAGCACAATAAAATCGTTCACCAGCTTTTAACAAAAAAATCCATCAACCGGATGGTTAAAAGTAAGTCGATGCTGACTGAAGAATGCGGATTAAACGATTACCTGGCTGACAACGGTATCGAAGTTATCGATTCCGATCTCGGCGAGCGTATCGTTCAATTAGCTAAAGAACATCCAAGCCACATCGTATTGCCGTGTATCCATAAAAAGAAAGAGGAGATCGGCGAACTTTTTCATGAGCATTTGGGTACACCAGCAGGTGTTTCTGATCCCCAATTCCTGACAGAAACTGCAAGACAGCATTTGCGCGAAGTATTTTTGACCAGAAGGGCAGCTTTAACCGGTGTCAACTTCGCTATCGCTGAAACCGGCGAATTTGTAGTTTGCACCAATGAAGGCAACGCTGATATGGGTGCTCACCTGGCCGATATCCATATTGCCAGTATGGGAATTGAAAAGCTTATCCCTGAGAGGAAACATCTCGGCGTTTTTCTGCGACTCCTAACCCGCAGCGCAACAGGACAGCCAATAACCACTTATTCGAGCCACTTCAAAAGTCCGGCTGAGGGTAAGGAAATGCACATCATCCTGGTGGATAACGGCCGCACAACCCAACTGGGTCGCGAAGACTTCAGGAATTCATTGAAATGTATCCGCTGCGGCGCTTGCATGAACACTTGCCCGGTATACCGCCGTAGCGGAGGGCACAGTTATCAGAATGCGATTGCCGGGCCGATTGGATCAATACTGGCGCCAAATCTTGATATGGAAGCACATGCCGATCTGCCATTTGCATCGACACTTTGCGGATCGTGTTCCAATGTGTGCCCGGTCAAGATCAATATTCACGAACAGTTATATAAGTGGCGGCAGGTAATTGTGCAGTCGGGTAAAGCACCGGTAGGCAAAAAAATGACGATGAAGGCGATGGATATTACACTTTCGTCTCCGGGCGCTTATCGATTTGCTGGAAAAGCGGGCCGACTGGCTTTGAAATTCATTCCTTTTGCCGTTAATAATAATCTGAACCCGTGGTACAAGCACCGCGAAATGCCCGAGCCTCCGGCTCAGTCGTTCCGGGAATGGTATCGCAGTAATCGTAACAGCAAATAGTCGTGATGGAAAATACAAGCAGCAGGGAAGCGATTTTAGCAAAGGTTCGCAGAAACAAGCCAGGTGCGACGGCAATGCCAGATATTGATTTCCTGGAGAAAAACGTGAACGGATCGCTCGCAAAACTTTCGGCTATGCTGGACACAATCGGCGGTAAGCTGTTTCAGGTAAATGATTGGACCGAGATAGTTTTAACTATCAGAGCTCAACATCCAGGCGATGGAACTATTTACAGTCCGATACCGGAGGTGCAGCATATAACTGGCCAAATCAACCAGGATGAGTTTGACGGCCATAACCTTGCAAACGTTGAAGTTGGTATCGTAAAAGCTCATTTTGCAGTAACCGAAAACGGCGCAGTTTGGGTAACCGACGATCAATTGGGTAATCGCGCACTGCCGTTTATTTGTCAGCACCTGGCTGCGGTAATAAATGAAGATGAAATCTTGCCTACTATGCATGAGGCTTATATGCGTAGTGCCGGACATCAATATCAATATGGTGCCTTTATTGCCGGGGCTTCAAAAACAGCAGATATCGAACAGTCGTTAGTGCTTGGTGCGCATGGCCCACGAAGTATGATGGTGTTTGTGTTGGGTAAGGGGGAGGCTCTATAGCAGACTTGTTAAACAAACGCTTCAATAATCGCAAATTCCTCTTTAGTGGATTCGCAAAGCGGACAAGTATAATTCTCAATACTTTCAAATCGTGTGCCTGCTGAGATGCCGTTCAACTCATCACCATATCGTTCATCATAAATGCTCAGGCAATTTTTGCATTGGTGCACAAGACGATGACTGATTTTTTCGTTGCTTTCTTTTGATTGTTTTTTAGAATCAATAATGACTGAATCCTTAACGGAGATCGAGTAATAATATTCACACAGATCGGCAAGGTTAGGAGCGAGGTCTTCTGTCTCAAGCCCTTCTTTATAAACCACAAAATCTTTATTGTTCGGGTTGAAATCACGTGTATGCTGTATGGCGAATATACCCGGCGATTGTTTTTTGATTGCCACAGATGCTAATAGCCCCGTTTTTGGTTGGGTCTTGATGGCAAAGCTCAACCGGTAAGTCCGAAGATCGGATTCCTCAAATTCGCGAACCAGGTGATGCTTCAGGTTAAGGCCCTCTTCACACAGGTCCTCAATCTGCCAGTTAAGCTCATTTGCGGCATGGCGTACGTTGAGACGGTATTTATCCAGGATATATCCCCATTCGATGCGGTCAGCCTGCTCAATGCCTTTGATGATGATCGATTTCCAGGGCGTTGTGTAGATCTGGCCGATCCTGGTTTTGATACAGAGTGTGCAAACATCTTTCAGGAATTCCAGCGGAAATAGCTCGTTACGGCGGTAAATGCCGAGCCAGTACCTGCTGTTGCCATATTTGTTAAAGCCCTCGTAGTAGGGCAGGTAAAAGTCGGGCAGTTTGAGCGGTTCGCTTTTATGGTTTAGCGCTGTCGGGATTTTTGAGCTCACCATTTTGTAAAAGAACAACTCGTTTACTTTCTGCTGATCAAAAAAGTGCTCTTTCTGACTGAAAATAACGTCTTCCGCAATTTTCGCCAACAGGGCTATGTCATCCGAGTAGACAAGTGACGGCCAGTGGTAAAACTGGTTTGTTTTTGGAAAACGGATATAAAAATGCCAGTAATTGCTTACGTCCGAAGAGATGAAATTGAGGTTGCCGCTAAAGAACGGCACAAAAGTTTGCTGCTGGTCAACGAGGTTTATCTTGAGTTTGGGCTGATGATTGAACAGGTCGAAAATGTCCCTGTAAACGCCTTCTTTTAACCAGCTTTCATTGCTAAAAATTGTATCGCAAACGTACGAGCTGATGATATTTGCATGCTCGTCAGTATCCACCTCGTAAGCGATGCCCATGCGCAACATTTCCATCTCCAGATTTTCGAGGTCGCTGTTTTTTATGCTGAAATAGAGTTGTTGGCGATTCCCGAAGCGTACGTGTTTTGCTCCGGCGCTTTCGGCGATCAGTAATATTTCATACAAATCGCCCGCCGCAACGTAGCCTCCTGTGAGATTTATTTTGATGATATGCTCCATAACCGTCTATCCTTGTGGAACCAAATTTTTTAATGCCTCTTCCAGTAATCGTTTTACTTCCGGTCTGCACGAGCCGCAGCCAGTTCCGGCACCGGTCGACGCACACAAATCCTTCATATTGTCGCAGCCTTCCGCAATTTTTTTATTGATGTTTTCACTACCGACATTGTTGCAGCTGCAAACCAGTTTACCCAACACCGGATCGGCTTTATTACCGCTTCTCAATAGCTGCAGGCGTTTCTCGCTAAGCTCGATCTTGTTGGCTATCAGCTCCTTAAATTCAAGGAACTCGCTTTTGTCGCCTATGAGCGTAGCACCCACCAGCTTATCCTCGTGAATGATGCATTTTTTGTAATAGCGCTTGACCTTGTCGATGAAAATGATCTCCTCATAGTTGCCGTCCGCAGGGGACTCCGACATGCCGATGCTGCACAGGTCAAAACCATGGATCTTGATTATATTCATCAGGGTCGTTCCTTTATAGTAGCTGGCGATGTCGCCGTTGAGGTATTTGGCAACTACCTCAGCTTGTTGCTCGGCAGCAGCAGTGAAACCGTAAAG
Source organism: Mucilaginibacter sp. (assembly GCA_025934475.1). Classification (GTDB taxonomy): domain Bacteria; phylum Bacteroidota; class Bacteroidia; order Sphingobacteriales; family Sphingobacteriaceae; genus Mucilaginibacter. Next base: position 3,834 of record JAICXZ010000259.1, read on the forward strand.
ATTGCCCTCGTGCTCGGCAATTTCACCAACGGCATAAATGTCCGGGTCGCTGGTTTGCATGCGTTCGTTAACGATAACGCCCCGCTTGCAATCGATACCACTGTTTTTGGCTATCTCGATATTCGGCGAGGTGCCGATGGCAATGATCATCGCATCGCAATCAATTTTACGCCCGCTTCGCAAGCCTATTCCCGATAGTTTGGAACGACCGTAGTACAACTGCACCTCGTCGTTGTAATAAATATCGCAACCCTGGTCGGCCATTTCTTCGCTCAGCAATTGGCTGCCAAGTGCGTCCAGTTGTTTGTTAAGGAACCGTGATGTACGATGAATGATAGTAACCCGCGTCCCCATTTCCCGAAGCGCGGCTGCCATCTCGAGACCAAGCAGGCCACCGCCAACGATCACTACATGCCCATCGGCCGGCATATGCTTTTTGAAATTATCGGCATCGGTCCGGCTGCGCATTGTGAATATGCCAGGAAGGATAGGAACATTCTTTGGCCGTGCAGGGCGACTACCGGTAGCCAGTATCAAAATATCGTACGAGTATTTGAGTCCGCGTGAATCGGTAACCTGCTTATTAGCGCGGTCAATCCGTTCAACACTAACTCCTTTCAGCATCCGGATGTTGTAAGCCGGCTCTTCCGAGTCTTTCATTTTCACCAATTGTTCCCATTGCAGCTCGCCGCTGATATAGTCGGGCAGTTGCACGCGGTTATAGAAAGGAAAATTCTCTTTGCTGAAAATGGTGATCTCGTCGTCCGGGTTCAGTTCGCGGTAAGATTTTACAAAACCGAATGATCCGGCGCCCGCACCGACCACAATAATGCGCTGATGCGGCTTTTTGTATTTCTGGATATTAACCGCGCAGTATTTAAAATCGGGCTCTTTGGAGATAGGATCGACGATATCATTTGTGACATTATTGGCGCGATTAAGATCGTTGCCTAAAATCTTGCCCCAATGCATTGGAAGGAAAATGACGCCCTTCTTGATACCTGGAGTGACCTTCGCTTTCACCCGTACTTCGCCCCGAAGCGACTTGATAATCGCCACGTCGCCATCATTCAATTTCAACGCCCTGGCATCGGCCGGATTGATCTCGACAAACGCTTCCTTCAGGTGCTGATTGAGCTTATTCACCTTGCTGGTTTTGCTCATGGTATGCCACTGGTCGCGGATACGGCCGGTGGTCAGGATAAAAGGATAATCATGATTTGTCCTTTCGCTCGAATGCGAATCCGGCACATCATGAATGATCGCCTTCTGCGAGTAAGTATAAAAAGCCTTATCGCTAAACAGTCGCGGCGTACCCACTGCTTTCGCCTTCTTTTTATAGGGCCATTGTACCGAGCCTTGTTCTTTGATGATGTCATGACTCAGGCCGCTGATGTCAATATTAGTTTTGGAGGTTAATCGGGCATGTTCAGCGTAAATAGATGCTGCATTCTCAAAATCGAAACCCTTATAGCCCATTTTCTGCGCAAAGCGGCAAATGATCTCCGAATCCGGCATTGCTTCACCCGGTGGCTCCACAATCTTGTTCAGATAGCTTATGCGCCTTTCGGAATTGGTCATGGTGCCTTCCTTCTCGGCCCAGGCGGCTGCGGGAAGGATTACATCCGCAAAAGCTAATGTTTCTGGCTTGTTGCTGATCTCCTGCACCACCACAAACTTGGCCTTTTTCAAAGCCTGCTCTACCTGGCGTACATTCGGCAG
>JAICXZ010000197.1 GCA_025934475.1 Mucilaginibacter sp.
CACCTCCGCCTCCGCCGCCACCAAGCGGAAATAATTGATATTTCAAAGGCGCACTTTTTGGTGTGCCTTTGTTATTTTTAGCCCATGGCCCTAGCAACAAACATTATCATTCGGGACGCCGGGGAGCAGGACCTTTCGGCGATCCTCGACATTTACAATCATGTAATCCTAAACACCACTTCGGTTTACAGCGAAGAGCCGCACACTTTTCAAATGCGGCTAAACTGGTACAATGAACGAACCAATAATGGTTTTCCGGTTCTCGTTGCAGAGCAGGAAGGGCAGGTGATTGGCTTTGCCAGCTTCGGGCATTTCAGAGTATGGCCCTGTTATCGGTATACGGTCGAGAATTCCGTTTACGTTCATGTTGATCATAGGCGCAAAGGCGTAAGCAAATTATTGATGCAGCCACTGATCGACCGAGCGCGCAAAATGGGGATGCATGCCATAATAGCAGGAATCGATGCCGATAACAATACCAGCTTCAGGCTTCATCAATCATTCGGATTTGTGGAGGTTGCGCATTTTAAAGAAGTAGGTTTCAAATTCGGCCGCTGGCTCGATCTGAAATTTATGGAACTATCGCCGCTTTAAAATTTTCTGATCTTATAAATTGCTGTAATAACGAACGTTAAGCAGACCAGTTAGATGTTGATAAATTTCGATAACCCTGTACAACCTGCAGGCGTAAAAGTAGCCGATCTGTTATAGGTAAGATTAATAACAAATACGTTCTTTACCCAATCACAAAATCCCGCGTTCAACAGTGTGCGAGCCGGGATTTTTTTGTTTTTATATCTTTAGCTTCAGGTGTTTCCTTTCCAAAAATCCTCCGATAATCACCACCACAAACGCCACTGCCCACGATCTGAAGAACCCTCCCCAGCCGTAGTTCAGGAAGTCGGGATATTGAAAGCCGAACAGGTTATAAAGACCAATCTGTAAGTAGGGAATAAGATAGCAGGTTAATGTTGCAGTACCAGCCGGCCAAATCAAACTGAACCAATTCTTCTTGTGTTTGCAATCGACCAGGTAGATCATAATCTCGAAAACCAGGATGCTGATACCGGTACAAATAAATATCCATGACGGCGTAGCGCGAATTTTAGAGATACCTTCTGTATACGGTCTGATCAGGAACCCTGCTGCAATCACCAGGCAGCCCGCCGCAAAGAGTGCCACCCACACTTTAGTATTGAAGCCCTTGCTAACCATTCGTGCGTACCACATTGAGATCACAGTACCGGCCAGCACCAGCGAGATTGAAGAGCCATCATAAATGCCGATGATATTAAGCTTAAGGTGCAATCCATGATCAACAATATTAAAGCCCATAAACACCAGGAACGCAATGATAACCCCGGTAAAATTGCCCTTTACCAAAAAATAAGCGAATGCACAAACCAGGTAAGACCAGCCGATGATACCCAAAATTCCCCACCACTCGGGCCGCATCCAATGGGTTTCGGCGCTGTGTCTTTCGCCGCCTTTGTAAATAATAGCCATAGCGATGAGTATGGCCCAGCCTGCGATTCGCAATATATTTTGGGTCATTTTACTTATGGCATCCGAATAATCGATCCAGATCAGAAAGAATGCCAGTGTGATCAGTATTTCCCAAACTGCTTCGGGCAAAATCGCTGCGTTGCTATAACTTTCGAGATTTACATGAAAGAAACCCATTACCAGCAAAGCAAGGGAGCGCGAAAGTATACCTAACGAAATTGACCCCGATGATCCGCCCTTTTTTATTTTCCGGTCTAGCGCCAGAGGAATAGATAAACCCACGATGAACAGGAATGCCGGGAAAATGGTATCGGCGAATCCCATGCGATCCTCCATCCGCTTGGCATGATCCATCCAGTAGGGGACTCCCTTAACGCCGCTCAGGTCATTAATAAAGATCATGCAAAGCATATTAAGCGCGCGAAAGGCGTCGACAGACAAAAGGCGTTTTGGTGCCTCTTTAAAAACCAGGGACTCAGTCATCGTGTTTCAGGTTATTAAAAGGATGACGTAAGTTATTAAAATATTTTAAAATGTTGATTGAGTTGGATTAAGTTGGTTAAGGTAAAACTTTTCCAGGTGAGATCTAAGCCTTTTCCAGTACAAAAATATCCTGGAAGAAAACTCCGGGGTTTTCCTTCCAGTTGCCTGGATAATACTGACTGATTTTTAATCCGGAAGATTTTAGTAATTCATCAATCCCTTTTCGTGTAACGCCAATGGCATTTTCGGGGATACTAGCCGATGGTACAGTAAACCAATTTTTGGACCCGTAAGCACTTACCTTAAATATCCAGTCGTTTTGATTGGTGTTATGAAACCGGCCCGGTGCATCGCTTCTTTTAGATAACGATTGCTCATAATCTTCATCAAGGCAGAAAAAGGTGATGATGGCTTTGCCATCTTTCTTTAAAACACGGTGAACTTCCTTCATATAAAACGAAGCATCTTTTTCGCTCAAATGCGTCCATACGGAAAGTGCCGTCAGCAAATCGTGCGAGTCGTCGGCAATGGGCCAGGGTTTTAATTGCTTTGATTGATCGCTTGCATAGGTGGGGTTGGCAACATCGAGATGAATAAAATGGTAATTATCCATTTTGAAGTTTTGGCGGCAGAAATTAATGTCTTCGATCATGACATCGATGCCGGTATAATTGCCTCCGTCGTACACAAAAGGTTCCAACGCAATGCCAAGCAGACCGGTGCCGCAGCCAATATCCAGGATTTGATTGCCTGTCTTTTTTACCAGCGTTTGATAAATGATGGTCTGAAAAATCCCGATCACATGCGCCCATTCGCCATAAGCAAGCTTACCACCGCGGCGATTTTTAAAATCAGGTATTAGTCGCAGATTTTTTGTCCGTCGCAAATGCGAACGGTCAACTTTGCGAAAAATATTATCCACCCAGGTAAATAGTTTGTCTTTCATAAGTATTGTATTTGTAGAGCCGGGCTAATAAGGCGGGCGAGCGGCTGCAAAACTATCTGTTTAAGTGATTAAAACATCAGTGGGTCTTAAATTGATTTGTAACAATGATACTGATTTTTCATATCGGCCATCGGTTTACGAATTCATATTCAAAACCAGAATGACCACGATAGCGCAAAATCCTGTTCATCCTTCAACTCTTCCAACTCAGGTTTTAAATAAACCGGTGCCCGCTAAAACTTACGATATTCAGGGGCATGTTTGAATTGATATGGTAAGATCAATATATTTAGTCGACACAAAACAAAAACACAAAAATGAAAACTGACATCTACACAAAGGTTGTATTGACCATTATCGCCATTGCTTTAACTGCCAACCTGCTTAAGGGGATTCTTGTTAGCCCGGCTAAGGCTGATACTAGGAAATTCGTGACAGTCCCTCTTAATTCCGACGGAAGTATCAACGTGAAATTTGCTAAAGGTGAAACCATGGATGTTAATATAGTAGGCGCCAGTTATCGGGCTCTTTCGGATGCGGGTACCCTGGAAGTAAAAGTAACTAACTGAAGTTTCAAAAGCCGGCAGTGGCATCGTGCATCGGGAGTTAAATCCAGGGTGTTGTTTTTTGTGGCTCGACCAATCTTTTTCGTATCATTTACCGTTAAAAATTTTCCTGCTATTTTGGCGGCTGATTTATAAAACATGTATAGCCTTTTCTCACTTATATTCACAACCATACTTTGGCCACTCAGTTGGGCGGTTGCATTACTCATCATAGCGGCAGTTTCTAAGAAACCACGACGTAAAAAGCGTTGCCTGATATGGTCAATCGTTATCCTTGTCCTGTTTTCAAATAGGTTTCTGCTCAGCCTGTTTGCCAAAGCCTGGGACGTTGCCCCGGCTCCATTGCCGGAAGGAAAGGTTTATAGCGCGGCCATTATATTGGGGGGCTTTACCAACGTCGATCTGGAAAACAAGGGCTTTTTCACGGATCACAGCGATCGTCTCATTGAGGGCATGTATCTCAAGAGCACAGGCAGGGTATCGCATATCATGATGAGCGGCGGTAACAGCGACAGAATAGCTAAGAAATTTACCGAAGCCCGCTGGGTAAGAAAGACGCTGCTGGAAATGCATTACCCGGATACAGCCATCCTGATCGATCAAAAATCGACCAACACCTACGAGAATGCCATATACACCAAGCGGATACTTGATAGTGCGCATTTAAAACCGCCCTATTTGCTGGTCACTTCGGCATTTCATATGCGCAGGTCGATGTATAACTTCAAAAAGAAGGGCATGGATGTAATCCCGTATCCCTGCGACTACCTTGCCGGAAATGCACCACTTTGGGTTATCGACTATTTTGTGCCAAACGCTAACGTGATGTATGCCTGGGATTATTACCTCAAAGAGGCGGTTGGTATCGTTGTGGAGCATTTAAAATCATGATCGCAGTGTCATTGCTGCTTTCCCGGTAAATCTTATACATTTGTTGATATGCAGAAAATTTTGGTTGCCAATCGCGGCGAGATAGCGTTGCGTGTAATGCGTTCGGCCCGCGAAATGGGAATAAAAACGGTAGCTGTTTATTCAGCTGCCGACCGTGATGCGCTCCACGTGCGCTATGCAGACGAAGCTGTTTTTATCGGCGAAGCACCTTCCAGCAAATCTTACCTTGTTGGCGAAAAGATCATCAGCGCCTGTAAAAAAACAGGTGCCGAAGGGATACATCCCGGTTATGGTTTCCTTTCAGAAAATGCTGCTTTCGCACGTATGGTGCGCGAGGCGGGATTGACGCTGATCGGTCCATCGCCTGAGGCAATGGAAGTGATGGGCAACAAGCTATCGGCGAAAGCAGCTGCATTAAAATATAACATTCCAATGGTGCCAGGCACCGAAGAGGCTATTTCTGATATCCCTGAGGCCAAGAAACGAGCCATCGAAGTAGGCTTTCCAATCCTCATCAAGGCCGCGGCCGGCGGTGGCGGTAAGGGCATGCGCATTGTAGAGCACCCCGGGGACTTTGAGGAGCAGATGCACCTGGCGGTTTCAGAAGCGACATCAGCTTTCGGTGATGGTTCAGTATTCATTGAGCGTTATGTTTCCTCGCCACGGCATATCGAGATTCAGGTGTTGGGAGATACCCACGGCAATATAGTCCATCTGTTCGAACGCGAATGCTCGGTACAACGACGTCATCAAAAGGTGATCGAGGAAGCGCCATCAGCCATACTTACGCCCGAAATACGCGAGCAAATGGGTAAATGCGCGGTGGACGTGGCGCGATCAGTAAGTTATACCGGAGCCGGGACAGTTGAGTTCATTATGGACGATCACCTGAATTTCTACTTCCTGGAAATGAATACCCGCCTGCAGGTGGAACATCCGGTTACTGAACTTATCACGGGTGTCGATTTGGTAAAAGAGCAGATCAGGATAGCAAGGGGAGAGCCAATCAGCTTTAAACAAGAGGATTTAGAGATTAACGGTCACGCTATCGAATTGCGTGTTTATGCCGAAGACCCAGCCAATAATTTTTTACCCGATATAGGCATGTTACAAACCTACGTAACCCCCAAAGGCCCCGGCGTACGGGTGGATGACGGCTTTGAGCAGGGCATGGAAATACCTATCTATTATGACCCGATGATTGCCAAGCTTACGACTTATGGGAAGGATAGGACGGAGGCGATAAAACGGATGATCCGAGCTATTGACGAATACCAAATTACCGGCATTACCACTACACTCGGTTTTGGCCGATTTGTGATGCAGCATGAGGCCTTCACTTCCGGGCAGTTCGATACCCACTTTGTCAAAAAATATTTCACGCCCGATGTACTTCAAAATGCCAATGAAGACGAAGCTAAAATCGCGGCCATGGTAATGGAAAAACTGCTTGACGAGAAAGCTTTTCATCAAAATGGACAAGCTGTTGTTGCGGAGAGTTCGGCATGGGTGAAGAATAGGAGGGAGAATTACTAATTTCCCTTTATTATCTGAATCACAGACCTGCCTGCCGGTAGGCAGGTTTCAGCTGATTTAAATTATTTCACAGATTGAACTATTGCTGTAGGTTAGGCTTTCAGGAATCAGTTAATAAGCCTAATGAGTGTAATCAATGATTCAGACAAATTAACTCCTCCACCAACCCAACTTGTCCCGCATTAATCTTCACTTTAGCCGTTTCCACATCAAACCACGCTGCGCGATCAATTTCAGGAAAGCTTTGTTTTTTACCCGATTTTGGCGGCCATTCTATTTCGAAAACGTTGCTCACAATTGTTTCATGATCAATATCGCCCTCAACCGCCCAGGCGTAAATTTTTTTGCCGCTTTTGATGGTGACTGGTTTAAGCTCCGTAAAACTGCCCTCAATCTTTTGTCCGGTCTCTTCTTCAAATTCTCGTTCAGCTGCGGCCAATGCTTCTTCGCCATCAATGAATTCGCCTTTGGGAATTGACCAGGCGCCC
>JAICXZ010000352.1 GCA_025934475.1 Mucilaginibacter sp.
AATGGGTTAATGTTTTTGCCGCACCTGATCTTTTTGCTAACGCGCGAGCCGGCAATGCTGCCTGATCTGAGTGAGCACTTGCTTTAAAACCGGAATTTGTAGCCGGGTCCCATTGCTAATGCAATTAAACAAACGGTCAAAACCAAGCTCACCGAGTATCAACCCCTGATCTATGATCAAAAAGCAGCGGTTAAGACCGGGTAACACAGTGATCTGTTGTTCACTATCCTGCAGTCCGATCAGCAGGTGAAATTGTTGTTGCTCGTTAAAAGCAGATCTTGTTCTTAGCATTATTGGTCTTTGTTAAGTATGTGCTACAAATTTCAATCTGTTGCGTGCAACAACAGTTAAAATTATTCTTATGGAAGCAGGAACAGGATCATATACCGGCTCAATTACCGAATGTGATCTATGGGTAAGAATATCTAAATGTAGTCTTTAATTTAACGGCATTTGTCACCTAAGCAACATATTTGAAGAAGATTTTTTTATGTGTTGCGATTAATCTTCGCCAGGCTTATTGCCCGGCCCGTATCGCCGTTAACCCAGTTTACCCTACTTTTTCTTTAGTTTCTTGATCAACTTTAATTATCGGACCATCGTTTTGCTGGCCCGGTAGACAGATTTTTAATATGCTTTTCTTAATTTAATTATGCCTATCCAGTGCATAATTTTCATCACGGGATAAACCGGATCGATCTCGAACCAGTGGTTACCAAAATTTGCACTATTGGGATGCTTGTGGTGATTATTCTGGAACAGCTCACCGAGCATCAGGAAGCCGAACGGCGTAGTGTTTTTTGATTTATCCTTATTATCAAAATTGCGGTAGCCATATTTGTGTCCGCACCAATTAACGATTGCACCATGCATCGGTCCCATCATAAAATGTATGGGCAGCAGCAGAAGCAGCCACCAATGGGCCGCAAAGCAGATATAGAACGTCGTATAAGCGGCACCAAATAGAAGTCTTGACAAAATAGAAGATCCCATCCGGTCAATAAGCGGCCATTCAGGATAATGCCCGGGAAACTGTGCTTCCGGGTTTTTGGTGCGTTTTACATAGTCACCGAAAGTTTTAATTGTCGCTTTCATCATTTGAAAAATATCGACAAAGAAATGCGGCGAATGCGGGTCCTTTTCAGTGTCACTATGGGCGTGATGTTCCCTGTGCATCAGCGCGTAGGCGCGTGGATTTAGAAAGGAAGCGCCTTCAAAAAGATAGGCCATAAGATAAAATATACGCTCCCATGTTTTGCTCGTGGTAAACATGCGGTGCGAAGCATAACGATGCTGGAAGAAGGATTGAAAGAACAGTGACAAAAACCAATGCGCCGTAAAGAAGATGAAGATGATCATAAATAATATAAAATAAACGTACTGATGGGTCTGTAAGAAGCAGGGAAAGGTTTGATGTTCCTATCGGCCGGACTGATTGAGTATTAACACCGGTTAAATTTTAGACGCGCCGGAAAACCCAATGCAGATACTTATTAAAGAATATATAGATTTAACGCCCGATCGAATCATTTGTTACAAAAATTCAATAATATATCCTGCAATCGATATATCAATCCTGATTATTCGCAAATTTCTATACAACTCCCGCGACGACATTAGTTGGAAGCCTCCACTTCTAAAAGCGTATGGATACTTTCATGGATAAGTAACTTCCGGACAGTGAGGTGACCCAGAATCCTTTAATTCCGATGATATATACTCCAAAACAGAACCAAAATGCCAGGTAAAAAAAATCGCTTTGGTCCCCTGCGTTTTAATATGTGTTTCATATGACAATTGCTAGTCTGGTATAGCGTAGCTTTACATCATTCCATTATTAGATTTAAAAAATCTGCTACACCTAAATACCTATTAGCGATTTGAATATCGCGAAATCTTCAAGATTCTTATCATCCTTAGATATTGCCCTAACTGATTCTGGTGATCTTTAAGATTAAATTTTACCCGGATCAACTGACACAAAATGAATGATCAACAAGCGTTTATAGGCGCTAATAGCAATAAGACTCCTTCATGGCAGGAACTGTCTTTTCTAATTGATTTTGCTCAGCAAAATGTTGCGGTGGCCGATTCGTCAAAAATGGAAAATCGGGCCTGGGATCCGCAAAAAGTAACGGAATCAGTTACGTCAGGCGACCAGTTCACCAACTTTGAAAAGGGAGCCGATTAATTAATATTAAAATATAAAATCATGAGCAAAGACAAAGGCGGGAAAAATGTAAAAAAAGCGCCGACGACCAGCAGTAAGAAGCCTTTATCTGACTACCAGGCAGGCAAGAATTTAATAAACAATAGTTTGATCACTAATAAAAAAAGACCATGAGCGAACAAAATATCATTCAAAATGCCAGGAAATATGTGGATAACCTGAGAAATGTTGCAAACGAGAACGGCCTCGAAGATACTAATGCCTGGCAGCTTAGCCTGGTGAGTAAGGCAGAAAAAAACACTTTGAAAAGAAATTATCAAATAGCGATTGTTATTGAGCTGATACCGGAGGTTGTTAGGACCTTTATAACAGAGGTTAAAGCGGCTATGACCCGTGCCGGCGGCACTTTCACAAGGATTGGCAATTTGGATTTCAAAACAAGAGAAATGCAATATCTCGTGGCTTATAGCAATAATCGAGACAAATGATAATCATTTTTCCAGAGAACCTATTTTAGCTTGTTTTATTGGATTTCTGTCCAAACGCTAACACGTTTATATCCCGTTCAATTATAGAAGCCTTCACTGCTGTTAGCAAAATTAATTATTCAAAGATCATGATATATAGCTCTTTTAACGTGACTGATCCGCAGCATTTTAAGGCCGTTGAATACCCTCGTGTAGTATTGGAAATGGAATTATTACGCCAGGCACTGGTTGATATGCCGGAAGCTTACAAAGCCGATATATTTATTTCTTATCTTAAAGACCATTGCATCAACAGTGCCTGGGTTTCTGATAATCCGGTCGTTACCAGGCAAGCGCTTTCGGAAAATCTTGCTACAACCCACATTGAGAGGCTTTTTAACTCGTGCAGGCAAAACACAGAGTTTCTTAGTGAATTTGAAGATTATTTCAAAAATGTTATGTCTGGAAAACAATGACCAGTAATCAAGAACATGGCCGATGGCGAGTAGCCCGCTAGCCTCGGTGTTCAATAAAAATATAACAGACCATCTTGAAGTCCCTATAGCTGTTAAATTTTGTAAATCATCGCATGGGCAAAGTCATCGAAAATTATATAAAAATGATCGCCCAAATTATAACATGCAGTAACACAAGCGGACATTGATTATATACAGATTAGAATGGAAAATCAAGCTTTTGAAGACGAAAACGAACGTATGGCACTGCATTGCCGACTGTTATAACTTTCGAGGCGATTCATATTTCCGTGACTTTTTTACCGGGATTGATAAACATCATCCTTAAGTAATCTTACCCTTGTTTCTTTTTTGTCAGCGTTCACTTTGTTTTGCTCCCGAAGTAGAAAGCTGCACCCTAACCGTAGTACCTTTTCCGGGTGCCGAACTGATGTCAAGCTTGCCGTCATACAGCGCCAGTCTGTTTTTTATACTGATAAGACCCGCTCCATTTCTATCTGCATGATTTGCAAATCCTGGAATATGGCATCAAAATCCTGTTTTCGCGCTGGGTTGGAATGATCTGCTAGAATGTTGAACACCTGTTCCGCCTGGGCGCGCAGCTGCAAGAATTGCTCGCTTTTACTACCCTGTCGTTTACTTTTCAATCTTGGGTGCCTTTAAGCCGGTTTATAGTTACTAATACCAATAATATCTCCTTTGTCTCCTCATCAACAAACGGGCTGGCTGAAAGTTCGTAGACAACCTGGTTGAAAGAAAATCGTTCGTTTACGGGTTTCCCGGTCTCCCGGCCAGCCGCAAGCTTAGCGGCTAGTTCCTCAGCTTGCCAGTTCGCCCGGACAAATTGTTCAAACGATATTTTTTCCAGGTCTTCAGCCTTTACCAGAAAAACTTCGCCGAAAAGATCATTGACCGAAATAACCTTTAAATCCTTATCAAGTTGCAGCGCGGGCTGCTGCAAACGAGACAGCATGCTCGTAGTATAATTTTGCAGCGCTTTGAGCCTGAACTCCATCTGTTTGTAGGCTGTGACCTGGGTGAAGGTCATTACCACTCCGGAAATGTAATTATCGAGGGTGCGATAAGGCATCACACGCACAGTGTACCAATCGTTCGTTTTTGTTCTGACTTCGACGGTCTTGGTTGCCAGGCGGTCGATCACGTGTTTGATCGTATCTTCCAGTTGCGCGAATTCAAAGTTAGATACGATATCTGAAAGCGGACGGCCCACATCAGTCGGAATAATATTGAACAATCTTTTGATCTGTGGCGTGTAGCGCACAATTTCCAAGTTATTATCCAAAAAAACCGTACCAATTTCTGTAGCATCCAGCAGATTTTTCATGTCATTATTCAACCTGTTGAGTTCCTCCGCCTTTGACTCATACTGCGAATTGACAGTCATCAGCTATTCATTCAGCGACTGCATTTCTTCCTTCGTGGTAAGCGACTCTTCGTTAGTGCTTTGTAATTCCTCGTTGGTGCTCTGAAGCTCCTCGTTGCTGGATTTAAGCTCTTCAAGCGATGTTTCCATCTGCTCGATGGTGCTGTGCAGCTGTTGTTTGGTATAAACCAAATCTTTTTCGAGGTCCT
>JAICXZ010000770.1 GCA_025934475.1 Mucilaginibacter sp.
ATACTGTTTGAATTTGTTTGTGAAACCGATACCATAGAGGTATTTGCAGATAGGGAAAAGATCGAGATCGCATTATTCAACTTAATTTCCAACGCCATAAAATTTACCCCAAATTATGGGACAATAACTTGCAGCATTTCTGAAACAAACGCGTATGTAAATATTGAAATAAAGGATAATGGGTGCGGAATAGACGAGCATGTTGGCGATCAGTTGTTTGATAAATTTTATCAGGCGCGAAATGAAATATCGTCAGCAAGCGGATTTGGTATCGGCCTTTATCTTGTAAAAAGATTCATTGAAGATCACAATGGTCGTATTAGTTACCGAAGCACTAAAGGCGCAGGAACCACTTTTAAGGTCTGTTTGCAGAAAGGCAGAGAGCATTTAAACTCCAATTTTATTTTTGAAGATGTTGCCGAAACGTCAGCTTTCCTGGATGAGTTGATGGAACATTACGAAGAGGACGCACCGGCATCAAAAGCAGGCATGGAATTACAATCCCCAAGCCACAAAAAATCGGATCCGCTCAACTTTGAATCCAGGTCTATGGTAATTGTTGATGACAATGAGCAGATCCGGCAATATTTGAAGCAAATATTTTGCAATGAGTTCGAAGTGTTTGAAGCTGAAAATGGCGTTGATGCGTTAACGATTATATATCAAATATTACCGGATATTATTATAAGCGATGTTTTGATGCAGGGCCTGAGCGGTATAGAATTATGCAACAGGGTGAAGGACGACCCATCTCTAAGTCACATTCCCGTTGTGCTATTAACAGCAAGTTCATCACCAGAAATTAAATTGAAAGGTATAGAAGGAGGAGCTGATGATTACATTAGTAAACCTTTTGAAAAGGAATTGCTGGTTGCCAGGATTACGGGCATATTAAAAAGCAAAAACAATCTTCAAAAATATTTTTATAACGAGATCACGTTAAAATCAAACGATCTTAAAATACCTTCAGATTATAAAGAGTTTTTAGCTCAATGTATAAAGATTGTAGAAGAGCATTTAACAGACAACGATTTTTGCATAAAAATGCTGGCCGATGAGATTGGTATGAGCCAATCTAATCTTTATAAAAAGATCAGGTCGATTTCCGGACAATCAACGAATGCGTTTGTGCGGTTTATTCGCTTGAGAAGAGCCGCCGAGTTGTTTTTGAGTACGGACTGCACCGTTGCCCAGGCCGCTTACATGGTTGGTATTAATGATCTGAAGTATTTTAGAGAACAATTTGGTAAGCTTTTTGGGATAAATCCATCTGACTATATCAAAAAATTCCGCGTTCCCTTTCAGGCGAGGATTACAAAAAATGCTGTAAAGCTGAAAAATGCCAATAGTTAATCGAAGGTTAACTTTTGGGTAGCAATAATTAATAAATTATCCGCCGGTTATCAATTACCCCCCGAAGTTTTAAGAATTTACCCCCCATGAATCACTCCGATTGTGGTCAAATTAGTGCAATCGATTATAACTGTAATAATAACATTTAAATTCCTTAGTGTAAAAAGAACGCTTTAATTGCCGAAAAAGTATCAATGGTAATGAATTTCTATTGATGCCGGATTGAGATGTAAAGTGGTTTTATCGCGATGAAACGGATGGCTGCAAAACCTCCGGATGTGTTTGGTTACAGGGCTTCTACTGATACCAATTGTAATTAAATATTAAACCTAAATGATCATAAAATATGGATAAATAAGAGCAGGCAGACCCACCCAAGCGATTCAATTATTGGATGATTGGACGCTCAATTAAACCATCCCGCGCTTTAAGAGCGTGTGTTTAAAAAATTAATCACCTCAACCAATTAAACATGGAATACAATTTACACAAGACTGTAAACTTGTTAAAGGTCCCCAAAATAGCAATGACCCAGTTGTTAATTGCTTTGTTGTTAGTCAGCGCTTCTTCAACACGTGCTGCAAACACTTCCGGGACCAAGTTTGCCGTGACCCACAGAGCAGCAATAAACAAGTTATTAGCTCAAATTAAAATAACAGGAAAAGTAACGGATCAGACAACCGGAGAATCACTCATAGGTGTTTCGGTAAAGGTAAAAGGCACAGAGACTGGTACTTTGACTGATGTAAACGGGAGTTTTACACTAAATGCGCCGGAAGACGGTACTTTGGTAATATCATATATTGGCTACAATACTGTAGAATTACCAATCGCCGGCAAAACAAGTTTTGCTATCAAACTGCAATCATCAAATAAAAACCTCAACGAGGTTGTGGTTGTTGGTTACGGTGTGCAAAAGAAAATAACCGTTACCGGATCTGTTACCGCTGTTAAAGGCGAGGAACTGGTAAAGTCGCCGGCAATTAACCTTTCTAACTCAATTGCAGGACGCATGCCTGGTGTTATAGCAACCAAC
>JAICXZ010000162.1 GCA_025934475.1 Mucilaginibacter sp.
CAGGCACAAGCCGCTTCGCTGGCTGCAAATGAGGTGTTGTTCAATAACTGGCACCGTGCATTTACGCTGGTTGACGACGTGAAAAAGCTAAGCGTTGGCGAGGTGAGCGACGCTTTCCGTAAATACATCGGTAACACCGTTTGGGTTTACCAGGGCGATACCAAGAAGGTTACCGCACAATTGTATATCAACGGGTTAAATACCGGGCCTGCCGGGGCAGGGCAATAGTTTTGAATGGCGAATACTGAACATCGAATTTCGAACGCCGAAGTAGTTGAATCACAAAAGACTTCATCATTCATCATTCGAAATTCGATGTTCGATATTCAATAAAGGATTTGGGAGGGAGGCTAAGACGCCAACGCTGGTTCTTCCTCCTTCACATTACTTGTAGGCAGTGTAAAGAAGAATTCGGTTCCTGAACCCTGGATGCTTTCAACCCAGATCCTGCCATTGCATTTCTCGATCAGGTCCTTACAGAAGAGGAGACCCATACCTGTACCTGATTCGTTGTTGGTGCCGGTACCGCTGTCTACTTTGCTCTTGAACAGCTTGTTCAGTTGCTTTTCACTCATACCAACACCGGAATCTTTTACTGATAACAGGATAAAGCTTTCGTCCCTGACGCTGGCGCTAACGTTGATGATATCGTCTTTCTTTGAAAACTTGATGGCATTGGTGATCAGGTTGCGGATCACGATGCGGATCGAGTTAGGGTCGGCGGTTACTGCTAACGCATCAGGTACATTATCAACAAGCCTGATGCCCTTTTCAGTAGCTTGTTCCTGGTAGTTTTGCACTTCGAATGCCGCTATTTCCTTAATAGTAAAAGTCTTGGTCGAGTTGGTGAAATTCTCCATCTGGCTGTTGATCCAGAATAACAGGGTATCCAGGAAGTCGGAGGTATACTCCAGTTTCTTCAACGCCTGTGGTATCATGCTCAGGAACTGCTCGTGCGTGATGCTGTCATCTTCCAACAAACCGAATAAGCCGCGTAAGGTGCTCAATGGTGCGCGCAGGTCGTGCGCGAGTACCGAGATCAGCCGGTCCTTCAGGTTGTTCGATTCATTAAGTTTGCCGGCCTGAGCATTAAGCGATTCCTGGTGCTGTAACACTTCATGGTTCTTTTCCTCAAGCTTGATGTTGATATTCTGCTGCCTGCGTTTAGCCCTGTAGTAAACGATCAATACGGCAATCATACCCAGTATAATGATGAAGAAAATGATACTCAACAAGCCCTGGCGCTGTATCTTCTCCTGGTACTGCTCGTCCTGAGCTTTTCGTTCCTCGTCTATACGGCGTTGTTTCTCAGCAAAACTTGATTCGAGATTGTATGAGGTCAGCTTCTGCACATTTTCATCACTCTTTAGGCTATCCTTCAAATCGTCATACTGTTTGCGCATTTCATAGGCCTCAGCATATTGCTCCAGGCCGCCCAGCGCTTCACTCAGTTCAAATGCTGCTTTGGCGCGTAACGAGATGTTGCCTAGCTTGTCGGCTGCAGCCTTTGCCAATTGGCCATATTTAAAGGCATTTTTGTAATCTTTTTCGAGATTATAAACCGTAGCGTAGCCGTTCAGTGTTATAATTTTGTCACCATCCAGCTTATAATCAGTGGCTATCTTAAGTGATTTATCGAGGTAATTGTGTGCTGTTGGGAATGCTTTTTTGTTGGCGTAACAAAGGGCGAGATCGCGGTATAAACCAGCCAGGCCGTCTTTATCATCCTGTGCCAGCGTTATTTTTAGTGAGTTTTGAACATACGGGATAGCCTCATTATATCTCTTTTCGTTCATCAGCACTTCCGCTATATTTTGGTAAGCGGTGCTCATGCCCTGTAAGTTTTTCGAGTGTTGCCAAATGCCCAGGGCATTTTTGTAATACTCCATCGATTTGGGGTAGATCTCCATCTCCTTCATCACCTCGCCAATATCGTTGTAGTTATTGGCGGTTGCCAGGTTGTCGTGAAGTTTAATGTCCAGCGACAGCGACTTGAAGTAGTTATCCAATGCCGATGACGATTTGCCGACATTATCAGCCACCATACCAAAGTTATGATAGCATGCCGCCAGGCCCGCTTCGTTTTTGGAACGATGATATATATCAAACGCCTGGTTAAAGTAGTACGAAGCCAGTCCAAAGCTCGACATATGGTTGTACATACGGCCGATATTGATGTAGCAGTCGGCTAAACCATCATCGTCCCGCATTTTCATGTAGAGCAATTTAGAGCCGTTAAAATTCTTTTCGGCCTTCTCATATTGCCCCTTCATGGTATAAACCTTGCCCAATTGAACCATGCCATCGGCAATACCGTGGTTGTATTTAATAGCAATCGACTTGTCGATAGCTATCTTGCCATAGTATAATGCGCTATCCGGGTTTATGTCGACAAATTCAGATGCCAGTTTATTTACACGGTTGATGGTTACGGTGTCTATCGGCGCATCTTTAGTGGTTAGTGCGTCACCGAGGAGTGTTTTGAGGCTATCCACCCTGTAGCTGGCAATGCCGTATGCACCACCGCTCACAGATTCATGAAGCGTAAGCCCTTTAAATGCAAACGCCTTTAAACCTGTTAACAGAAGTAGAATAAATGTTAAATAACGCCTCAATTTGTTTAATTTTAATTATGCAACTCCGATTATAATGCTGCTTCGGCTAACTCTCACAAAAAAGCATTATAATAGGGTGATAATGACTTGTTTGTTTAAACTTCAAACTTTATACGTAACACTAAGTAGTTTGGGTTATAGGCAATTAGGCATTAAACAAAAAAGCCCGTATGCAAAAAGCAAACGGGCTGATTATCAGAAAATTAATTTTTGTGTCTATAACACATTTCTCCAGCTTACCAGCTCGCCGATGATTCTGTTCAAATCGGCTGCATTTACACGCTGCTGTTCCATGGTATCGCGGTGGCGGATGGTTACGGTATTGTCTTCGAGCGTCTGGTGATCTACCGTAATGCAGAAAGGCGTACCTATGGCATCCTGCCTGCGGTAGCGCTTGCCGATAGCGTCCTTCTCCTCGTAATATACGTTGTAGTCCAGCTTCAGCTTATCCATTATCTCGCGGGCTTTCTCTGGCAAGCCGTCCTTTTTGGTAAGCGGGAAGATGGCAGCTTTAATAGGGGCCAGTACCGGGTGAAGCCTCAGCACCACACGGCTGTCCGTTTTTTCTGCAGTCGATAAATCTTCTTCGACATAAGCATTGATCAGCGTTAGCAAAAACATGCGGTCCAAACCGATCGAGGTTTCGATCACATAAGGCACATAGTTCTGGTTTATCTCCGGATCAAAATATTGTAGTTTCTTGCCCGAATATTGCTGATGCTGGCTCAGGTCAAAGTCTGTACGGCTGTGAATACCTTCTACTTCTTTAAAGCCAAACGGGAACTCGTATTCAATATCAAAAGCCGCATCGGCATAGTGTGCCAGCTTGGTATGCTCGTGGAAGCGATATTTGGCAGGAGCGGTGCCCAATGCCAGGTGCCACTTTAAACGTGCTTGTTTCCACTGCTCAAACCATTCCTTTTGCGTGCCGGGGCGTACAAAAAACTGCATCTCCATCTGCTCAAACTCGCGCATACGGATGATGAACTGACGGGCAATCACTTCGTTCCTGAAAGCTTTACCAATTTGCGCAATACCAAAAGGTATCTTCATACGGCCCGATTTCTGCACGTTCAGGTAATTCACAAAAATACCCTGAGCGGTTTCAGGACGCAGGTAAATAGTATCAGCTTCGTCAGCAATGGCGCCTACCTGTGTGCTGAACATCAGGTTAAACTGGCGCACATCGGTCCAGTTGGCGGTGCCGCTGATAGGGCATTTAATTTCGTGTTTTATAATCAGCTCTTTCAGTACGGCCAGATCTTCGGCTTTGAGGGCATTATCCATCTCGATTTGCAACTCTTCGGCAAGGTCGGTTTTACCTTCTTCGTCGTAAGCGGCAATTTTATCTTCCAGAAGTTGGTCTGCACGATAACGTTTTTTTGAATCCTTGTTATCAATCATCGGGTCGCTAAAGCCATCTACGTGACCACTGGCCTTCCACACTTTTGGGTGCATAAAAATGGCTGCGTCGATACCTACGATGTTCTCGTTCATCTGCACCATGGCCTTCCACCAATAGGTTTTGATGTTGTTCTTCAGCTCGGCGCCGTTCTGGCCGTAGTCGTACACAGCGCTCAGGCCGTCATATATCTCGCTCGAAGGGAATACAAAACCGTACTCCTTCGCGTGTGCTATTACATTCTTAAATAATTCGTCGGTGGCATTGCTCATAACAGCGCAAAGATATGTTTTTAGCTGTAAGCAAAAAGCGTAAAGCAGAAAGCAAAAAGCTTTGTAACTTATGAAAGTGTGATACCGTATCAATCACTATCCAGAGAGATACGAGATGGAAAGAATAAAATTGGTGGAAGATCAACTGCGACGGATAGAGGATGCCTACTACCCCTTCTTTAAAGAAACAAATACCCACATCACCGATTATGTGAGGATAATGCCAAACTCCACCAATAATTGGTTGAATGTGACGGTTAGAAATAATACCGGTTTACTCCCCGAAATAAAATCGCAAATAGAAAAAACGTTTAAGATAGTTGCGTAGCGATCGATGTTTGTCTGAACCATGATTCGTTGGATTAAAGGATGAGCCGTGATTCCCCACAATATTTTACGGCCTTTCGTCCTTCATCTTTTCCGTTTCACCTGAGCGGTATTCCTCCAACTTCTCTTCCAGTATTGATTGCAGTTCATCAGTTGAGCAATTGAGCGTATTTGTCGAGAACTGCACCGGAGGATCGGTACGGTAACCACCCAGCTCAGCCACTAATTTCTTACTGCTTTCGCTATAATATTTCTGCGGATCCTTGAGCACTGGTACCACGTAACGGTCGGTATAAGTGCTGCCATCGTCACGTCGCGTTTTAACCTCCCTTATCTCGATGCGCTCCACATCCTGCCAGGGTATAATTTCCTTATCGCGTCGTTTTATGCCGTCGCCATCTACGATGATCACCGGGTCGTTATCTCCCAGTTTTTTAATCATCGCATAACCCCAATACAGGCCGAAAGCCAGTACGAGGATGCCGAGTATACCATACTTAGAAAGCAAGTGCGGCGAAAAACTCCACGGTCCGTCAGGGTTAATGGTAGTGCAGAAAATGCCTCCCAGGTCAAAAATTATGGAAACAAACAACAGCAGCCTGAGCTTGCCTTTGCTGTAATAAATTGATGTTGGTAAGGTTGATGGCATGGCCTAATATAGGAATTATTTAAGACAGGCGTTTTTGTCCGTCCGTTTTCTTGCCCTAAGTGTGATGTTACAAGGTGGACAGGCCAGCTACTTAATAATCCCTCTGTATTCTTTCAGCCTCAAAAATGCTATCTGCCTGTCGCCGCGAGATGGATTTGTTATCCAATCCATGTTCATAAGCATAGGATATTGAGTCAATTATTTTGTGCGGATTATAATATGACCTGATCATAACATAACTTGTATCCTTACCAGGCTCTTTAAGTTTATACCTATCTTCTTCCCATTCAATATAGCGGGATAACGAATCCATAAAAATCATTTTTGCGACATGCCCCATTGAGCCATTTTTTGAATCCCAGAAGATAAGCCTGTCCGGATAAGGTCCCTGGTGCCAGCCGCCTGGTATTATGGGTACACCAACATTACGTCGCATAGCATTAAACGGCAGCCCGAACTGACTATAATATACTTCCTTCCTGCGCTTTGAGTACTCTTTGTATTCCAGGTGGCCGACAAGCAAAAGAATCCAGGAGTTATACAAGATCAAAGAGGCGATAGAAATATTGCTGATCTTGTAGTTGCGATATGCGACGAAGACGAAGCCAAACAGGAATATACCGGCATCGATATAGTCTTTCGTCACAAACCCGGCTATGGCAATTGCCAAAACTATTAACGGAATCAATATCCTGAACCCCGTTAGAAGCGCTGCCTTCAACTTATGTGCGTTCATTTAGGTTTATGGTTTAGATTGTACTATTATAATAAAAAATATTGATTTCCGTTCGTCCGTTCTGGAGTAACAATATCAAACAGACAATACTTATCGCTGAGTATCCATAGTTTGGGTAGGATACTTTTTTAGCAGCAGTAGCAGTAAATAATCCGACTGCCACTGCTATTGCCACTCAACGCTTCCTGCTTCAAAGGTTGTCCGGTTTTGTCCTTATCTACTCTAACTCCAGAACGGACGGACGGAATACGAGTTGATTAGGTTAAGCAGTTGACTGGTTTGATAAGTTGATATTGCCTAACTCAATCAACTTAATCCAACCTATTCAACTTAAAAAACTTTGTAATCAATAAAATATTTGCTAACTTTGTTAGTATAATTCAATCCCCATATTTTCCCAGTATAATATCTGCAAAGCCATCCTTTACTTTTATTAAGTAAGCGGGTAAGGGAGGAGTACTATTAAATCAAAGGGTTGATTTGATTGATTGTATTATCGCGGTAAAATAACGAATGATCATACCATCACGATCAATACCGAATAAAAATTCCAAGCTGCTATTTTGTGCGATACCTGTCATAATATACCGGATAATCGCGAAATTTAATGATGGTTCAGACAATGGCAATCGCAAAGGAGTTGTACCCACTGGAAGCCTGTACTTGTCCGTCCGTTTTGGAGTCCATGTAGGTAGGGACAGTATGGACAAAAACTATTGCCATGTCCATCTTGTTCCGCTCATACTCTTACTCCTAAACGGACGGACAAAACATTTTCCCGTCAAATACCTATATTCGGCTAGATAAAACCGATACCATGACCTTTTCTCAATTCACATCCAAACTCAACTGGCGACTGATGGCAGTGCATTTGGTGGCTTATTGGTTCCTTTGGGAAGCATTTAAATATTTTGCCGTCTTATACGACTTCGATTTTGTTGTCGACTTTTACCATCATTATTTTAGCAAACACATTACCGACGATAAATTTAGACGTGTATCTCCA
>JAICXZ010000294.1 GCA_025934475.1 Mucilaginibacter sp.
AACATTGGGACACCTTGAAAAGGCCATAAAGGCAGGCAGATTAGATGAAGAGGTAATCAACTCATAGTCTGATAACAACATCTCCCTCCGCGCAAAAATGGGTAGTGTGTCAAACGGGTAGTGTTATATAATTGTGGGCGAACCATTAACCCATTGTAATCAATAATAATTTATAATTTTAAAACTGAAAATCAAAAAGCGGATGGTATTAAGTTACCAACCGCCTATTTTTTTATTAGCTTAGAGCAAGTAAATACCTCAGCCCAAAATGGTGTTCAAATGCTTAACCGTACCGATAAGATCACCTTTAGTTCATCATCGAACAAATATGTAGATTATACCTATGATGCCGGTGGCAATGTGGTCAGGAAACGACAGTATGATAACGTAAGCGGGGTTTTAACCTTACAAAACACGACAGATTATATCGACGGGTTTGTATACGTCAACAATACGCTCTCTTACTTCCCGATGCCCGAAGGGCGGGTGCTGTACAACAGCGGCGCATTTAACCAGGAATTCATCATTACCGACCAACAAGGCAACGCCAGGGTAAGTTTCCAGAACAACGGAAGCGGAACTGCTATAGTAAAACAGGAAAATAGTTATTACGGCTTCGGTATGCAATTAGCCAACAGCCCCGTTACACCGCCCGCAACGCCTAACAAGCAATTGTACAACGGCGGCTCCGAATGGCAGAATGATTACACCGGCAATTTGCCCGATTACTACCAGACCCTTAACCGGAATTACGATGCAGCGATTGGCCGTTTTATTGGCGTCGACCCCATGGCCGAAAGCGCCGAAAGCATCACAAGCTACCAGTATGCGGGGAATGATCCTATTCTGTTTAACGATCCGTTAGGCAATTTAATTAATCCGGATAAGGTTTTAAAACCCGCGTATCTGGCACCATATTCAGCTCCGGGCTTACCACAGGGAGCACAAAGCGACTTTTCTGATGCTGCAGGCGGAAGTGCCGATCCTGGGCTTAACGGGTATTTAGATATGATTGGTCAGGGACCTGATGTGCTTGGTACATGGAATGGAAATAGTGGACAGCCACTTCAGGATTTTATGACAAACTTCGGGTTCAATAATATAACTTATATCGGTAACGATGGGGCGCCTATCGGTTCTAATGCTCAAAATGTTCTTGCTCCCTACGTCGGCCGTGATTTGAATTTTTCTCCGGATGGCACCTTATTAAGCGCTGACTTAAATCCCGCCAATGGAACAGCTATCGCCGCAAAAATAGGCGGCAGCTTCGATAATCCCGATGATCTGTTATCGAAATGGGCTTTAGTAACGCTTTTAGTAAATTCAACTGAAGCCAGCACTGCCAACCAGGACAGAAATTGGAATGCCATTAACAATGGAATAACCGCCTTTGGAATTGGGAATGGCGTTAAGGGGTCTATGCTAAGTGTCGCTTTAAACTCGGGTGAGGAGGCGACTCGGGCACTTACAACTTATGGAAAGGTTACAGATGCGGTAGGTGTTGCCGGTGGTGTAGTTGCGATGGGAAGCGCAGGATATAACATGTATAAACAATACGAACAAAATCACAGATTAAGTGACATACACATAGGGGATGTCGGTGATTTTACCGTAGGAGCAGCAAGTGTTGGTGCTACTATTTTCTTAGCAACCAATCCTATTGGTTGGGCTATTGGAGCCGGGGCCGCTCTTTATTTTACAGGAAGGCTTATTTATCAAGAAACACATTAAAGAAATGCTAAGTATTTATTATAAAATTTGGGTTGACGCCATCGTTTTTGAACAGACAAAGAATGGGGAAAGAAGAAATTGGAGAATTTACACACTTTTCCCCATCTCTATGCTGCAAGGAATTAATATGTTAACAATATTTTTTGTAGTGAGTGCCCTAACGAACAAAAAAATTCCACTATTCTTTGATGTAGCCATTTTTAGTGTTAAACCGTTGAATTCTTTTTTTTCATTCGCAATTACACTTTTTTTTCCCTTCATTATCTTGAATTATTTTCTCATCATATACAACGACAAATATGAGGGTTTAATTGAAAGGTATAAAGATTACAACGGCAAACTATATTTGAAATATTTTCTATTTTCGGTAGGCATTTTTATTATTCCGATCATAATTGGAATAGTATTAGGTCTATGATAAGGAACGTCTCCAGTAGTGTTACATAATTGTGGGTGAAGCACTAAGCAGTGAAAATCAACAATAATTAATAATTTAAAAACGCAATTAATTAAAGCGAGCGGTATGAAAGTACTGCCCGTTTTTGTTTTTGGATAAAGAAATTAAGTGGTATAATTGATAAAGAGATGAACGGTAGTAAGAATATAACCGGCAGCAGTCCCTCAAGTGAATAAGTGTATCAAAGTTGCCCATTACAGCTACAACGAGCTGGGGCAGGTGATTAAAAAGAACCTGGGTTTGGTTACCGGCACAACCTACTTGCAAAACGTGGATATGCGCTACAACATCCGGGGCCAGCTGCTATCCATCAATAACAGCAAGCTGACCAGCGATGGCGGGATGAAAAATGGCGATTCCAATGATGTATTCGGCATGGAATTACTGTACGACCAGTCAGATGGCAATCTCGCCAACGGCTCCGGCAACGCGGCCCGTTTTGATGGCAGGCTCACGGCGGTAAAATGGATGAGCGTGGATGCCTCGGGTACAAAAAGCTACGAGCGCAGCTATACCTATGCTTACGACGACGTGAACCGGTACACCGGCTCAACCTATTCCGAGCGGACCACCACCGGCACCGGCAGCTTCAGCAACAACCTCAACGGCTTTGACGAAAGCGGCATTATGTACGATGCAGGGGGTAACATAACCTTCCTCAACCGCAACAGCTCGACGCAGGGCACAAACTCGCATACGCAGATCGACGCGCTTACCTACACCTATTCATCCACCAATCCCAACCAGCTAACCTCGGTTTCAGACGCCGGCACAAGCGCAGGCTTTGCAGGCGGCTCGGGTACGTACACCTACGATGCCAACGGCAATTTAACCAACGAGCCGTACAAGGGAATAGCCACCATTGCCTATAACGACCTTAACCGCACCGATAAGATTACGTTTAGCTCATCATCGAACAAATACATCGACTACACCTACGACGCAAATGGCAGTTTGATAAGAAAACGGCAATATGACAACGTAGGCGGCGTGGCAACGTTACAGAATACGACAGACTATGTAGATGGCTTCGTATATGTAAACAGCACCCTTTCCTACTTCCCGATGCCGGAAGGAAGGGTGGTGTACAACAGCGGCGCATTCAACCAGGAATTTATCATCACGGACCAGCAAGGTAATGCACGAGTGAGTTTTTGGAACAATGGTTCAGGCGTAGCAATTGTTAAACAGGAAAACAGCTATTACGGCTTTGGTATGCAGTTGGCCAATAGCCCGGTTACACCGCCCGCAACACCTAATAAGCGCCTGTACAATGGCGGTAGCGAATGGCAAAACGACTATACCGGCAATCTGCCCGATTACTATCAAACCTTTAACCGCAACTACGATGCGGCGCTTGGCCGTTTTATTGGCGTCGACCCGATGGCCGAGAGTGCCGAAAGCATCACAAGCTACCAGTATGCGGGAAATAACCCGATATTGTTTAATGACCCGCTGGGCGATTTACTGCCCATGCCTGGTTCGCATACACCGCCGCCTTATCAAAATATTGGCGGCGGCAGCAATCTTCCGGCGGATATACAAGCAAGTGTAGATGCTTTTTATGCATCTGCTGATGGCGGAGCTTACGGAGCTGACCCTGGTCTTACCCAATATAACGTAATGACGGGTGATTTGGGTAGCTATGGAGTTGACCAAATTGACATGACGAGTATTTATCATGCAGGCAATAAGGCTACAGGTGACCCAAGCACCGGAAGTCTTGCTGCTGCCGTAGTATTATTAAATAATATAAGTGTAGCAAATGGTGGTGCGCCTCTTTCCAAATACAATACATCCTGGGTATATTTGTCAGCTGACGGTTCCATATTGCATCAGGATGTCGGCGAGGGATCTGGTGGTATACATTATTATGGCGCAACAACCGGTGAGTTAGGAGGACAAACGGTATATACCGTTAATGGAGAAATTGCCAATCAAGGACGCCTTGGTCAGAATGGTTGGCCAATTGGTTTTTTCGTTGAACCGTCATCTATTAAATTGCAATTAATAAATGCGGGATTTGGTTATTATTACCAAGGTAATATCAATAATATTAATATCTTGGCGTATGATAATAGCAACAGCGTTTCTAAATCTGTTCTTGTACATATCCCTACATTAGGGGTTGAAATTCCAGCAATAAGTTTCGGTCATATAGCATATGAACATGACGTTATTAATAATTTAGCTAAAGCAATAGAATATGCCGGACAGAAAGTTTTTGATCTTTTGTCAAATGGTAGAATTTATAATACCACAGGAGCTAACGATGCGTTTATGCACTATTTTAATTCTTTTATCGGAGGTCTGTATACAGGGGGAGGTGGGTTGGAAACGCCCATGATCGGTGCGCCCTCAAGTAATTTAGTTTGGTCAATTTTCCCGTGGAAACTTAAATAAGCAATGAATTACTCGGATATATTTGATGTCGTGTGTAAATATTATCCTATCGGTATCGATAGAGATGACCCGTGTTATAAAGATTATCATGGATCTCATCTGTTGGAACTGAGGGTAAAAGAGATATTAAGTTCAAGTGAAAGTAAAGTTAGGTGGAAAGAACTTTTTAAAAAATTTAAATTTGATTTCCCGGAAATTCTTGATGCCAATACAGATTCTCGACCGTCAAATGTCTGTTATTCCGCAGAAATACTTATTAACGAGAAAAAAATTGAAAACATCACTCATACGCTTAAATTATACTGTCATCTTAGCTACCTAGGACCTTTTTTTTGCATATATGGCAAAGAGGAAATTTTCGTCGAAAAGACCATTAATATAACGCGATTTGACCCTTTGTTGATAGTTTCACCTGAAGATATAGTTGAAAATTATTTTTCTTCACTTCGTAATCGAATTGAAGAAGAATACCCTGAAATTAGATTTCTACCATTTTTTTGGCTGAATAAAAGAGTTAAATGTCTTCGAATAGTCACTTCTGATTTAAAAGAATATCAATGTTCGAGCATATTTCAAGCTTTGTTTACTCGAGAAAATATAACTGATTATAAAATTCTAGGGAACGAACTTTATAAATGACGCTTTAACAATCTGCGGTAGTGTCTCAAAAACCCGGTGG
>JAICXZ010000425.1 GCA_025934475.1 Mucilaginibacter sp.
GTCTAAAAATTGGTATTGTTCGGTCACATGGCTGTATTCGGTGCCATAAGTGCGGTCGAATCGGCTTTGAAGACCTAGCGCAGAAGTTAGTACGGCATTGCCCAGATCGTTGCGTTTGCTCAACTTGCCATCATAGCCGAACATGTCGCGTGTTTCATGCTGCTGTCTTACATCGCCGTTAACCGGATCATCAGCAAAAAACGTCGAATTTACATGCAGCGAAAAAGTATAGTGTGTGTAATACAACTGGTTTTCCATGGTCCAGTTGTTTTTCAGATCGGTAGCAAGTTTAGCTATCACATTGCTGCGGGTGCTTTTGCCGTTCTGCGCACTGTCAATGGTGCCGAAACGGCTGATGGGGTTTGCTGCCTCAGGAATCGTATACGGACTTCCATTGTCGTCCAATGCCATGGTCCCAGCGGCAACCACCCTTTCCGGTATTTCGCCGGACGGCCGCCAACTCGTGCTGAACGTAGAGGCGCTTAGCGACAATTTATTATTTGCATCCAATTGCTTCGAGTACTTACCAAACAGGTTGAACCGCTTATAATGTTCGGCCAATTGAAATGGCCCGTCTGTATAATTGTACTCACCAGCTAAGTACGCATTCTCTCCGTTCTGTTTGGCTTTGGCGCTCAGCAGATCGACCATGCCCATCACCCGAAAGGTATTGAACTGGCCGCCTTCTAAACTGATCACACTTTTGCTAATGGCGTCTTTAGTATTGTAGCTTAAATAACCCGCGGTGGCCAGATCCCCGTAACCGGTGTAATAAGGCCCTTTCCCATAATCGAAATCGGCGACCGTTTCAGGAATCAGGAAGTGCAGATCGGCATAGCCTTGTCCGTGAATGTGCGATACCATGTTGACCGGCATGCCGTCAACGGAAACATTTACATCCGTGCCATGATCGGCATCAAAGCCACGCATAAATATTTGCTCGGCCTTGCCGCCGCCCATGTGCTGGGCGATGAATAATCCCGGCACAAGGCGCATCAGGTCCTGCGATGAATTAACAGGGCGCAGGTTAAGATCCACTTTGCCCAGTGTATGGAAGGAGTTGGCGCTCAGTTGCGGCGCTATGGTCACTTCGCCAAGATCAATCGGCGCAGTTGCTAACGCGATAACGCCGTGGACATTTCTCGAGCACGTGCACAAACTCCGGCAGCCTATGCAGGAAATGCACATCTGTGAAGTATCGCTTTTGAGCATGATACGGAAGTCGCCTTTGTCGTTAGTGATGGCAGTTTTGCCTTCGGCCATAACTGTGGCATATTGTATAGGTTGGCGTGTGGTGCTGTCTATCACTTTCCCGGTAAACAGGTGTTGTGCACTGGCTGTTTTGGTAACCAATGCCAGCAAAAGGATAAACAGGCTCACCCTTTTTAGTAAAGTCATATAAGAAATAAATGGTCGGCATGGCAGGCCACGCCGGATTGTTTTGCGATAAATTGTTTATGAACGATCAGAGATAGGGCAAATCCAGCACTGTGCTGTTGACTATCAAAGTTGATCGGTAAGAAAAGAATGGGTTAGCCCAATTGGGGCGGGCGAAGGATGGTGCCATGGCCTTGCGGCAACTTGATGCGGTTGTTGGGAATATCTAATGTCCCAATAACCCGGGTGAAGAATTTTACCTGTTGTGCAGGCTCGAAATAAGTTTCCTGCATCAGGTTTTTTTGCGTTTCGCGCTCGTTGGCGGCTTGTTTGGCGTCAGCTTCCTTCAATTTTTTCATGAGGTAGCAATGACCGTTGCAATGCAGCCAGGGTTTATTGCGGTTTTCGCAAAGCTTAGTGGCAATATAATGCCTGTTAAACTCGAAACCCGCATAAACGAAGAAGCGCGAAAAGCTGCAGCCAATCATGCAAACGACGAGCAACAAACTTGTAATGCGGTATTTCATGCAGCAAAGGTAATACTGTCCCTTATATTTAAAAAATGATAAATGTCATCGTATTGTTTGGTGCACGATCATAAAAAAAGTCCTGTTGAGTGACAGGACCTTTTCCGAAATAATTGTGTTTTTATCAGCAGGCTTCCTCAAATGGCTGGCGAAAATTGACTTTATTGCCCCGCATCGCGTTTAAAGGTGGCATGGAATTTAGTGCCATTCTGTTCAAAATTCAAAGAGATAGAGTCCCCCTGAGCCACATATTTTCCATAAACCGGTACAACAGTGCCGCCATTGTCCGTAACCTTAAATGAAAAATCATCCCCGGTTACTTTACCTTCCTCAATGTTTAGGGGATCACCTTCTGATTGAGCAGTGCCGGTTAATTTATCCCCATCAACCTTTAAAACCAGGCGTAAAGTATGGTCATTGCCATCCGGATCCTTCAGCGAGGCGATCCACTTACCCGACAGGTCGGCAATAGCCGCCGCCGCGATCATAACAAGGCATACTAATGCCGTGGTTATCAGAGATTTTCTTTTCATGGTTTGGTTTTTCATGATAAGACGCCCCGCCCATACAATTGGTTACGGCATTGACATAAAAAAGCCCCTTCGCCAAATGGCAGAAGAGGCCTTCTATGAAAACTATGTATTATGGTTTATTTATCCGCGGTACGTTTCAGCGTTGCATGCATGATCATGCCCTGGTAATTAACATTGAGGCCGATTGAATCGCCTTCAGCAAAGTACTTACCGCTGTTAAGTATCTTTACTCCGCCAACATCCATTGAGAAGAAAAGGCTGTCGCCCTTTACCTTGCCGTCCTGCAAATCAATAGAGCCCTCTGGCGACTGGCCCTGGCCGGTGAGTTTATCGTTATCAATCTTAAATGTATAATTGAGCGGGTAGGTGTTGCCGTCAGGTGCGGCTAGCGAGCCGCTCCACTTACCGTTAAGGTCGGCGATCAGGGTGAATGCCATAGCCGCGAACCCCAGTATACTTGCAATAATGAGTGCTTTTCTTTTCATGATACGATGTTTTGTTGCTGTTTGTAATTAAGACTACGCCTTATAGCTTATGTTACAAATCGTTAACTATTTATCGGCTGCACGTTTTAAGGTGGTATGTGTTGCTCTGGTGCCTACGCGCAGGCTTATCGAATCGCCGTCGGTATAGTATCTGCCCACGTTCTTAATTTTCATGGTTTTGATATTCGCGGTGAACCATAAACTATCTCCCTGAACCTTGCCATCCGAAATATCGAAGCTGCCTATCTCCGAGGTCACCGTGCCAGTAAGCGTTGAGCCATCTGTTTTAAAAGTATAAGTGATAGGGAACTCGTTGCCATCCGGCCCTTTTAGCATAGCCGACCATTTGCCATTGATATCGGCAAACCAGGTAAATGCGGTTAAACCCAGGCATGCCAGGCCGGCGGCGATTAATACTTTTCTTTTCATGATTGTTGGATTAGTTGGTGCTTAAAGATAGAAAGAAAAATATCGAACACCGAACACTGAATATCGAATGATGAACGAAGCTCTTCGACATTTAGCATTCGATATTCATGATTCGATATTGAACAAAAAAGCCCTCGTCTGTCGACAAAGGGCCTTTTATTATGAACTGTTTGGGTTGAATATTACTTGGTTGTGTCGCGCCTGAGGGTGAAATGGGTAGATTGTCCGCCAAAGTCGACGTCCATTCCGCATGAATCAGCATACATTTTACCCTTGTGTGGATAGTCATTGCCGTCAACAGTAACTTTAAAAGTAAATGTGTCACCGGTGATCTTACCATTGTCAATGGTAACCGATCCGGCAGGAGACTCGGCTGTTCCTGTCAGCGTAGTTCCATCGGCTTTGAAATTGTAGGTAACTGGTAGTTCGTTGCCGTCAGGAGTCTTGAGAGAGCCTTTCCATTTCCCGGTAAGACCATCGACAACAGCCATAATAAGCAGCAAACAAGCGAAGAACGCGATTGGTATCAGTAGTTTTTTCTTCATAATATGGATTGGTTTTCAGGTAATAAATGTAAGTTTTTTGTTAAGAAAATAAAATGAAGAATAAGTTAATTTTTCAACTCAATTTGTTTTCAGAAATTATAGGACGATAATTCAATTGTCAATCAAGATATGCAAGCGTTTTGGAGGTTCATAAACTGACAATTGATCTTTATTTTGCCTTATTTGACCCAATTTTTTAAAAATGAGGTTAAAATCCTGCCGTATCTGGATAAGAAAGCCGTATTAATTGATTTAATACTCCTGTAATTTTGGACAATCAATTTTAGTTGATTAAGTTACGCTTA
>JAICXZ010000837.1 GCA_025934475.1 Mucilaginibacter sp.
ATCGCAATAAATAACTCCTGGCGAATGATCCAGTACGGCTATTTTCCGTTAACACCATTTGTGAAAATGACATGGAAGGTGCTTGAACCGATAGAACCGGCAGGCAGGCCTGCTGAAGAAGTGGTGAAAGAAGCGGAGGATGAGATAAGACATTCCCTTCGTCAATCTTAGTAAATGAAAAGGCTTTGCATTTTTTTGCCCATTTGTGTTGTTCTCGCAGGTTGCGTCCATCATAAACCTTATCATAACGTGAAGTTGGAAAGTTCCCTGCTATGGGAGATCAGCGGCAAGGGGTTAAAATCGCCATCCTATTTATTTGGCACCAATCATTTTATTGGTAAAAAGTTCGCTGATAGTTTGCCAACGATCTATGAAAAGTTCAAAACTTGCAAAGCAGTTGTTGGAGAGATTATTATTGACACCGCAGATATACGCAAGGTGCGCTCTAATTGGTTACTCAAAGGGAATGGCCTGCTTGAAATCTTCACGTTTAAGGAATTTAGTACAATAGCTCAAAGCTTAAAGCGCAATGCCGGGTTGAATCTCATCAATTTCAGCAATTTAAAACCGGCAGGGGTCGAGTTGCTATTTTTAAAGGCAATTGCCCCAAAATTTATTTCTGCAACCAATCCATCATTGGATCAATACTTTCAAGATGAAGGCAGAAAACATGGCGACAAAATAATAGGATTGGAAACCTTCGACTTTCAGAATGACTTAATATTTGGTGCCCCAATCGAACTTCAAAAAAAACATTTGCTTTCTACAGTGGCTCATTTAAATCGGGAACGCGAGAATATAGATAGTCTGTTTAAATTCTATAATCGTCAAGACCTTAATGATAGCGCCAACCTCATGCTTACTAACCAAGGCTTTACCCAGGAAGAAATGGATAAAATGATTAAAGACCGAAATTTAAACTGGTTAAATAAATTGCAGGGAATAATAAAAAAGCAGCCCACTTTTATTGCCGTCGGTGTTGCTCATCTGCTTTGGGACTGCGGGTTGATCAATCAATTACGATTAAAGGGATTTACAGTTAAACCAGTAAAAATTTAAAGTCGAAAGTCAGTCGGGCTAAGCCTTATTCTCCCTTAGAGAAGGCTTTACCCGGTTTTTTTAAAGCCTCCCTACCGGCGGAGATTTAGAGGGGGCTTATATATTCTTCCCATCAATGATCTTAAAAAAGTCGTCTCGATAGGTATCGCCTACGGGAATAATTTTATCGCCTATGGAAATGCGGCTGCGCTCGATGCTGTCGATCTTGTTGATGGATACGATATATGATTTGTGTACCCTGGTAAAATGCTTTGCAGGCAGTGCATCTTCCATCTTCTTCATGTTCTGCAGCGTAATAATCCTCTCGGCCTGGGTGAAAATCGATATATAATCTTTTAGTCCCTCTATAAACAGGATATCATTCAGGTATACCTTTTGTATCTTATGCTCGGTTTTAACAAAAATAAAGTCGCTCAAAAAATCCTGTTGCTGCTGAACGGATATTGCTTCTGCCGGTTTTGGGGTGGATGGCGCCGCCGGCTGTAAAAGCGTTTGCGCCTTTTGTACCGCTTTAAAAAAACGGTCGAACGCGATGGGTTTAAGCAGGTAATCGATCACATCCAGCTC
>JAICXZ010000110.1 GCA_025934475.1 Mucilaginibacter sp.
AATCAAAAAATTGCCCCTTTGCTTTTTATCCCTTTGATTGAAAACGCATTCAAACATGTGCCTGATAAGACGGCGAATGACGGCATTCAAATAAATTTTGAAATATCGCCCGATTCATTGCGGTTCAATTGCAGGAACAAGTTTATTAGTGATGATCGACGACCTAAAAATGAAGGCATAGGCCTTAACATTATTGCGCAAAGACTAAAGTTGCTGTATGAAAACCGGCATCAAATTGAAGTCAAAAAAGACGACAGCTATTATGAGGTGACCTTAAAACTGAAATTAAATGCAAATTGATTGTATAATTGTTGAAGACGAACCAATAGCCCTTGAGCGTGTGAGGTCTTTTGTTTTAAAGATCCCTTACCTGAATTTGACTGCTGCATTCAATAGTTCCATAGATGCTGTCGGTTTTTTGAAAACAAATCCCGTCGATCTGATCTTCCTGGATATTGAAATGGATGGTTTGAGCGGGATTCAACTATTGGAATCGCTTGGCCGTACGCCTCAAATCATTATCACCACGGCCTATGAGAAATATGCCTTAAAAGGATACGAACTTAAAATTGCCGATTACCTGCTAAAGCCTTTCCCGTTTGATCGTTTTTTAAAAGCAACGGAGAAAGTTTACGATGCGTTAAACACGTCAAAAATTACTACTAAAGATTACTTCTTTGTCAAAACCGAATACCGGATCGAAAAGGTATTCATCAAAGACGTTCTGCTCATTGAAGGCATGAGCGACTACCGCTACATCAAAACCGAAAAAGGCAATATTATGACCCTGCAAACCTTTGGCGAATTAGAAAACCTATTGCCAAAAGATAAGATATGCAGGGTGCATAAATCGTACATGGTAGCCGTAGATAAAATTGAATCCATTGAGCGCAACCGCATTAAAATAAAAGATACACTGATCCCGGTAAGCGAAACTTATAAAACGGATTTTTACTCCATGCTTGGTATTCGTGGACAAATATAATCCCGGGCTACCCTATCAATCCGTGAATATATTCCGCGCTGGCCTTATAAGTATCAAAATTCATCTCAACAAAGAAATTCTTGACACCGGTCATTTTCGCAGTGTCGAAAAATTCCTTCCAGTCGATCATTCCTTGTCCTATCGGCACTTGTTTTCCGTCGGCTGTCCAATCAGATAAATGTGATGAAATGAACCTGCCGGGGTATATCCTGAAATAATCTGATGCCTTATAACCCAGCTTGATCACCTCAGTCTGGAATTGCATCTTCACCAGCTTTTTGTCCAATGCATCCAAAATAGCATCGTAGATGAGCGTTCCGTCGATCTTTTTAAACTCGCCTTCATGATTGTGCAGCCCGGTAACCATACCTTCAGTTTTGATCTGCGCGGCTATCTTATTCAGATCACCGGCAGCCTGCTGAAAATCAGCTATTGTTTTACCCGGTGTTTCCAATCCGGGCGTAACAATCTGCGTCAAACCCAAACCATGGGCAAATTCCATACACTCTGAAAAATTGTTCTTCAAGTTACCCATCCCAAAGTGACAGCTCGGGCAAGTCATGCCTGCATCTTCGATCATTCTTTTCAGATCGGCTGGTTTTACAGCAGCGAGCGGCTTAAAGTCGTCATATCCGGCCGGGTAGCACATTTCAGTGTATTGGTACCCCATAGCCGCCATAGTTTTCATAGTTCCCGCGAAATCCTTCACAACCATATCTCTGATCGGGTAGGTTTGAAAACCAATGGGGTGTTTATACTTTGCAGCTGCTTTTAAGAAGCCGGGAAGCAGAAGCACCGCTCCTGCCCCCATGGCGCTTTGACCAATAAATTTTCTTCTGTCCATCTTCGCCTCCTTAAATTGTAGCCGGATCCCAGCCGGTTCTGTAATCGCGTTTCAGGTATTTATTGGCATCAGGTACATTGGTGATCTGCCTGGTTGTTGCGTCGTACTTCAACAACTTTTGAGCGCGCAAAGATGCAGCGTACAAGTTTACAGCCTCGGTTAATCCTTCTGCCTCTGGGAAGCTGCCGGGATATTGGGTACCAGCCTTGCAACTCTTGGCAAACAGCGTCAAAGCGTCTATCATCTTGCTGTGCTCGTAAGAGTTAACAGGCGGAACAACAGCGTTTACTGGCTTGTCTTTTTTATGGAACAGCCTTGGGTTCTGAATGTTGAAGCCGGTTAATATCTTGCCTTTCGTACCTACGAACATCATACCTTCGGCAGGAAGATCGTCTTCGTTGATGGCGATTAGTTCTTCAGGTACTGTCGGACGGATCCCTCCATCCCACCAGAATAGGTCAACCGGTCCCCTATCGCCGTTAGCCGGGTATTTAAATTTAACGGTACATCCTTCCGGGAACGAGAAGTCGTTGTGAACGAAATTCGGCCCGTAATCGCCCATACCTACATAGTGAGTCAGGTTAGGAACCACTACTTCGGGCGACGTCAGTTTTAGTGCGTTAAATACTGTCCATAAACTATAGTGGCCCATATCAGCCATGGAACCGCCGCCGAAATCGTACCAACCACGGAATACCATATTAGTATAGTGTGGCGAATATGCCCTGTCGGCTTCCGGACCGAGCCACAATTGCCAATCGAGTCCATCAGGCACTGGTACATTTTCGGTTGGTATCATTGGATACTGCGGCCACACCGGGCGATTGGTCCAGTTATGAATCTCTTTCAGCTTACCTATTTTGCCGTGATTGATCCATTCCATCACCTGGTCCATCGACCCATTAGAATCCCAGGGCACCAGGTGGGTAACGATATTGGTCTTCTGACGCGCCAGCTCGATCACTGCTTTGCCCTCCAGCAATCGGTTCGATACAGGCTTGTGCATCAGCACGTGTTTATTTCTCTTTAAAGCCGCAATGGCAAATAGCCCGTGCAGGTGATCCGGCGTCATGATCTTCACTGCATCCAGGTCTTTTTCCTTATCCAGCAGTTCGCGGTAATCGGCATACGGCGTACATGCCTTAAAATTATCGCTGCCACGAACGTTGGCATAAAAACTATCAACCACATTTTGGCCCACATCCCTGCCTCCGGGAATAACATTGTCGCCGCCCGGCTGCCAATCCGGTTTGTTAATGGCCTTCCTGATTTCGTCGCGAAGGCCGGTTTTGGACCAATCTTTATATCCCACAGCATACTGATTAGGATCGCAAACAGCTACTATTTGCACATCAGGAACTGCCAGCAGGGGCAGCATTTCGCGAAGTCCCTGTGTGCCACAGCCTACGTAAGCCATGGTTAGCTTGTCGCTTGGAGCCACGAAGCCGGTTCCACCCAGCACATGTCGCGGAACAATGCTGAACGCCAGAGCGCCGGTACCCGCCATCTTGATAAATTTGCGGCGGTCGATGTTGGAAAAACTGCCTGAGGGGGTAGCAGGTTGGTCATTTGCAGGCAAATGATCGTCATTGGGAAGAGATTCCTGTTTCATAAGGGTTGAGTTTATAAGTTGGTTAGACGGTATGAGATACCTAAAATTGGTAAAAAAAATTGGCAAACAATGTAACTTTTGTGTTGATAATACACTTACAGGTGCGGGTTTTCTATCGCCCTTATGTCATCCATTCAGCTTTTTAATACACACAAAAAACAAATCATTATCTTAGCGTCCTTTTTATTACGACCATGAACAAATTTTACGGCACAGGCGTAGCGATAGTAACCCCGTTTGAAACAAGCGGCGAGGTTGACTATAACGGGCTGCGTACACTCATCAATTATTTAATAGAGGGCGGGATCGAGTACATCGTTTCCCTTGGTACAACAGGTGAAAGCGTTACATTAAGTAAGGATG
This sequence comes from Mucilaginibacter sp., assembly GCA_025934475.1. Taxonomy (GTDB): domain Bacteria; phylum Bacteroidota; class Bacteroidia; order Sphingobacteriales; family Sphingobacteriaceae; genus Mucilaginibacter. The sequence goes on from JAICXZ010000110.1 coordinate 3,805, forward strand.
AGAAGAAGAAAGTGTGGTCGTTTACTGCCGAGGTTAATAATGGCCGCGTTCCGCTGGTGGTAGGTATTGGCGGCAACAATACACACGAAATTGTTAACGAGGTAAAAAGCTTTGACATAACCGGATACGATGCGATCCTTTCAGCTAGTCCAAACTATAACAAGCCCTCACAGGAAGGTATCTACCAGCATTACAAAGCCATATCGGAAGCCGCTCCGCTTCCTATTATATTATATAATGTACCCAGCCGTACCGGCAGCAACATGAGCGCTGACACCACGACACGACTGGCTCATGATTTCAAAAACATCATCGGCATGAAGGAAGCTTCGGGCAATTTTGACCAGTTGAACCAGATCATGCGCGATAAGCCGGAGGATTTTCTGCTGATCTCAGGTGATGATCCTATTTCTTTGCCAATGATCGCGTTAGGCGGTGCGGGTGTTATTTCTGTAGTTGGCAATGCTATACCACGCCAGTTTTCGGATATGATCAGGCTTTGCCTTAAAGGCGATTTCAAAGAGGCTCAAAAAGGTCATTCGGCATTTATCGATTTTACCCGGATGATGTTTGCAGAAGGCAGCCCGGCAGGAGTAAAAACCGCGCTTAAAGCACTGGGTATCTGCGGCGATACAGTTAGGTTGCCGTTGGTACAAGTAAGCAGCGCCCTTGCCGATAAAATCAACACAGAAGTTAAGAAACTCACCAATTAAAGAGAATAGGCGTACACTAAATAAAAAACCCGCTCCGGTATTAACCGGGCGGGTTTTTTAGTGATAAAGTAGAAAGTTTACTTTATGCTTTGTTTTTCGAATCCTGGATCTCCAGGCGAATTGCTTGAGCTAAATTTTTCAATTCCTGCATGCCTTTACGAACGCGTGTACCGGCTGCGCTGTTACCCTTGCTGTAGAACTTTTCAGCATCAGCTTCTAATGATGCAACCAGGTTCTTTACTTCAGTAAATTTTTTCATTTTGAGTTACTCCTTTTAAGTATTGAGGTTTATTGTTTTAATTAAAGCTAATCTAATGCGTTTTTATTAAAAAAAAAACTTTTGCCTATAAAAAATAATGCCCTCACAGTGGTTTTTTTCCACATTTTTAATATCTATACACGATGTAGACAATTTTCATACGGAATAATATTTTACACTAAAAAATAATACATATTCCATACTTTCCAAATTAAAAAATTAATTATCCGGAAGTTAAATCCAAGCTCAATTTTACACAAAATGCAATTAAAGCCGTATTAATTTAAAATATCCTTTACAGCAATACCGAAACAATAATTATATAATTGTTTTTAATATCTGGGGGTGATTTTGGTGGGTTTTTATCACTAACTCGCCGAAAAGTGTATTGGCCCAGGCGAACCATTTACGCGTAAAATCGGCTGGATTGTCCTTATTGAACGATTCGTGCATGAATCCGGTGTCTGCATGCGTGTGTTTTAACCACTTAAGGCACGTAGTAATCTCCCCTTCGTTGGTTGAGGTAATAGCACGAATAATAATGCTCATTGGCCATATATATCCAAGTCCCACGTGCGGACCGCCTATACCCTCAGCTGCCTTACCCCTGAAGAAGTACGGATTGGATGTACTCAGGACAAATTTTCTTGTACTCTGATAAAGCGGATCATTTGCCTTAATGGCGCCTAAATAAGGCAACGCCAGCAGACTTGGCACATTGGCATCGTCCATAAATGATTGGTTGCCAAAACCGTCAACCTCGTAAGCCAGGATGTTACCGTAAACGGGGTGATGCCCGATGGCATATTTGTATAAGGCAGTATATACCTCGTTAGCCAACACACGACATTGATTTGCAGTTTTATGGTCGCCAGCTATTTTATCGAACATCTCGCCGAGCTGATTCAGGCTCAGTACTGCGAAATAATTTGATGGCACCAGGAAAGGGAAGATCGTTGCATCATCCGATGGCCTGAACACAGAGCAGATCAGTCCAACTGGTTTGATCGGGTTGCCATAGCCACCATTCGGTACCGTGTCGCTTGCCACTTCAGTTCTGCGCTGAAAATGGTACGGTCCATGATCTTTCTTACGTTGCTGGGTTTTGAAAGTGTGCAATATGGATTTACCGGCCTCTCTCCAGTCCGAATCGAAAAAGCTTTTATCACCGGTAATCATCCAATAGTTATAAGCCAATCTTACAGGATAACATAATGAGTCGACTTCCCACTTACGTTCGTGAAGTTCGGGCTTCATGTCGGTATTGTCCTTATCCCATTCGCTACCCGTCGCCTTTTCATTGAAGGCGTTGGCATAAGGGTCTATCAGGATGCATTTGCTTTGCCTGCTGATAACACCCTGTATAAGGCTCTTTAATTGAGGATCATTTTTAATCAATGGCAAATAGGGCCACACCTGCGCCGAAGAATCTCGCAGCCACATAGCATCGATGTCGCCGGTAATAACAAAGGTGTCGGGCTTGCCATCTTTGTCCTTATATTTTACCGTGGTGTCCAGCGTGTTAGGATAACAGTTCTCAAACAGCCACCCTATTTCAGGATCTTTGATGTCGGCTTTAATACGCGCAATAGTGCTTTCAACCGCCGGACTATTAAATCTGCGCAAATTAGGACTCAATCGCTTAGTCTGGTATTGTTGATCATCCGTAAACCAGGAAGCAGGTTTCAATCCGAGTCCAATTCCGGCCGCTGTGAGGCCATTCAATTTAATAAAATCACGACGATTTAGCATAGCAGGTAAAAGTTGGTTGGGGTAAAAATAAAAAAGCCTCTCGTATAACCGAAAGGCTTTCAAAAATGTTTTGTATCTATTTAGGCAACAGCCATTTTTTTCTCCTTGTAATAACCGGCTTTAAGCTTCTCACCCATTTCACTGTATGCATTTAGCGTGCGCTGTACATCGGCAAGGCTATGTGCAGCGGTAGGAATTAAACGCAGCAGGATAAGCCCTTTAGGGATAACCGGGTAGATCACAATCGAACAGAATATTCCGTAGTTTTCGCGCAGATCGCGTGTAAGCGCAGTAGCTTCAAATAAGTCACCTTCTAAAAACACCGGTGTAACCATCGTATTGGTAACACCCAGGTTAAAGCCGCGCTCCCGCAAGCCCGACTGCAGGGCATTGCTGACTTCCCATAGTTTCTCGCGCAATTCGGGTTTTGATTTTAAAAGTTCGAAGCGTTTTTTTAGGCCCAGTACCATTGGCATCGGTAGCGCCTTTGCAAATATTTGCGAACGCATGTTATAACGCAAATAGTCGATAACTTCCTTGTCGCCGGCAACAAACGCTCCGATACCGGCCATCGATTTGGCAAAAGTACCGAAGTAAACGTCAATACCCTCCACACAATCCTGCTCCTCATGGGTACCTGCACCTGTTTTACCCATAGTGCCAAACCCATGGGCGTCGTCAACAAGTATTCGGAAGTTAAATTTTTTCTTAAGTTCTACCACTTCCTTCAGCTTACCCTGAGCACCCGACATACCGAAAACACCTTCGGTGATCAGCAAAATGCCACCGCCTGTTTCCTCCGCAAGCTTCGTGGCGCGCTCCAGTTGCTTTTCGCAGCTTTCGATATCGTTGTGCTTGTATACATATCGTTTTCCCATGTGCAGACGGACGCCGTCGATGATACAAGCATGAGATTCAGCATCGTACACAATTACATCATTACGGTCAACCAGCGTGTCTATGATCGAAACCATGCCCTGGTAGCCATAGTTAAGCAAATAAGCATCTTCCTTACCAACAAACGTGCCCAGGTCGTGCTCCAGTTGCTCGTGATGAACCGAGTTGCCTGACATCATACGGGCACCCATCGGATAGGCCATACCGTAATCGGCAGCAGCCTTCGCATCAGCCTCCCTCACCTCGGGATGATTGGCCAACCCTAAATAATTATTCAGACTCCAAACCAAATGTTCTTTGCCGTTGAATTGCATGTGAGGACCGATCTCTCCTTCCAGCTTGGGATATGAAAAATATCCATGCGACCATTTCTGATGCTGGCCCAGCGGCCCACCCATCGTTTTCGTTATCTTGTCAAACAGATCCAATGTAGTATGCTCTAATAGTTAAAATACAAATATAGCCCTTAAAACGGCTTCCACCAAAGTCTATAACTTTTTATAATAGGCTATAATTTTTCAGATGTGA
>JAICXZ010000469.1 GCA_025934475.1 Mucilaginibacter sp.
ACAATTTAAGGTAAAACATCTGGTAATCTCGACAGTAACAGGTTCTTTCAAAAATTTTGAAGGAACAGTTGAAACTGAAGGCCAGGACTTTAACGATGCAAGCATTGAATTTAAACTGGATATTAGCAGTCTAGATACCAGCCAAGCCCAGCGCGATGAGCATTTAAAATCGCCTGAGTTTTTTGATGCTGAACAATATCCTCATATTAACTTTAAATCAACCTCCTTCACTAAGACAGGGGACGACACATACAAATTAGTTGGCGATCTTACCATAAAAGACGTAACCAAATCAGTAACCCTTGACGTTGAGCATGGTGGTATTGCCACCGATTTTTATGGCAACACTAAGGCTGGTTTCGAAATTACCGGCAAGGTTAACCGTAAAGAATTTGGCCTTACCTGGGATGGCGTAACCGAAGCCGGCGCCATTGTAGTAGGCGAAGACATTAAACTGAACATTAACATCCAGTTGGCTAAACAAGCTTAATCGAACTTTAGGTTCATTTCTTTCGAAGGGCTGCCTGTTAAAAAGGCGGCCCTTCGTTTTTAAAACCATCAGCACCTATATTTGCTATAACAATATGCTGTTAAAGATATATCCCGAAAACCCAAACCCGAAAGCTATAGACCAGGTCGTTGAAGTATTGCGGCGCGGAGGCGTCATCATCTATCCTACTGATACAGTTTACGGATTAGGCTGCGACATTACCAATCAAAAGGCAATCGAACGCATTTGCCAGATCAGGAAGATCAAACCAGAAAAGGCCAACTTGTCTTTTATCTGTTACGATCTAAGTCACATCTCGGATTATATCAAGCCGATAGATAATGCCACATTCCGTGTATTGAAAAAGGCGCTCCCTGGCCCTTTTACGTTTATTTTTAATGCGAACCACAATGTACCGAAACTGTTGAGCTCAAATAAAAAGACGGTCGGTATACGCGTTCCCGATAACAACATTGCCCGGGAGATAGTAAAGCAATTGGGTAACCCCATAGTCTCGACTTCCATCCATGACGATGACGAGGTAGTTGAATACTCAACCGATCCTGAATTGATCTACGAAAAATACCAGGATTTAGTAGATATTGTAATTGATGGTGGTTACGGCGGTAATATAGCCTCAACGATAGTTGATTGCACCGCCGGCGAGTTTGAGATTATGCGTGAAGGTAAAGGGGAGCTGGAATTGTATTTGTGATTCCAACGGCGAAGCCCTCAACGAGGCCATTGAAAACAAATAATATCGAGTTAATCTTCGTAAGTTTGAGTCAAACTCAGAATCGCATTGTTCAAAACTCAGTTATCCAGCAACCTGGTGCCCGAAAAGGTGCTTATTGCCATTGTATGGTGTGTAACCTTTTTGACATGGAAAGCCATTCCAGGCATCTTTTCCCCTTTTCTGGTGATCCTGGTGGTTTTTATCCTGGTTTTATATAGCATATACATTGTTTATGTCGCCGCCATCAATATTTCATACGACGGCCTTCATTTGTTTGTCGCCGACCGGAAAACAGAAAGAATAATTCCCTTATCAAATATTAAGGAGATAAAACGCAGTTTCAGCCTGGTAAGCCCCAGAACGCGCTGGAAAATAATGTATGCCGACTATTACCAGGTAGAAGGCGAATTATACTTTTATCCTGAGGATAGCGCCGCAATGGTTGAATTTATCAGGGTTGTTAGAAAGCACAATCCCCTTGTGCGCTGCGATTGAAAAATATAAGTATATTTATCTATCAGCCAAACCAAATCGAAAATGGAACGCATACAGCTCTCAAAAGATCTTACAGTCCAAAAAATAGTTATGCTTCTGCTGTTCGCGGTGGTTATAACGGTGATGATTGTCAACAGTGTAATTATTTGGTATCCAATCGCCGCGTCGGCGGTCATAATATACCTGGGTTATAGAACTATTTACCTGGCCGATAATATTGAGTTCGACGACAAGAATATGTTTGTAAGCAGAAGAAACGATGAGATCACCATTGATCTTGCAGATGTTTACGCGATAAAGCTGACATTGGGACAATTAAACCGTCAACGGATGTGGAAAATCAAATACAGGATCAACGGCGTTGAAAAAGCTGCGAGATGTTATCCCAACTACTCACCGGGCCTCGATGAGTTTATCCAAAACGTAAAATCCCGGAACCCCAACGTTGAGGTACGCTATATGGCTGGCCCCTTTAGCTTTGATAACTAACCGCTGTCGCGGATCGATTTTATGAATTCAGGTATCCGCTCCAGGTAATTTTCAGTTCCCAAAAACTTAACGAATGCGCTACCAACGATCGCGCCGCGCGCATATTCACAGGCTTTATTGAAAGTATCCTGATTAGATATACCAAAACCTATCACCGTCGGGTTTTTAAGGTTCATGCCCTTTACGCGCTTGTAATAATCTTCAATCGCATTAGACACCTGCAGATTTTTGCCTGTAATGGACGAAGACGAAAGCAGGTAAATAAAACTGTTGGTTAGCCCGTCAATCTTGCGAACGCGATCTTCGGATGTTTGCGGCGTAACCAGAAAGATATTACTCAGGTTGTTGTCTTTGAATGTTGGAGCGTACAAAGTTTCGTATTCATACATAGGCAGGTCCGGAACGATGACGCCGTCTACCCCTACCTCAGCCGCTTTTTTACAAAAACGTTCAACACCATATTGAACCATCGGGTTCACATAACCCATCAACAGGATTGGAATGCTGACGCGCTGGCGAATGTATTTTAACTCTTCGAACAGTCGATTCAGCGTCATCCCGTTTTGCAAAGCAACTTCCGAGCTATGCTGAATTGTCGGCCCGTCCGCAACAGGATCGGAATAAGGGAAGCCTATTTCAAGAAAATCCACGCCGGCTTTTTCCAGTGCTTCGGCAATATCAACAGTTGTATCTAAAGCCGGATAACCAGCAGTAAAATATATAGATAAGAGACGCTCTTTTTTTGATTCGAAGAGTTTATTTAGTCGGTTCATTGTTTATAGTCGATGGTCGATGGTCCATAGACCATAGTTGACTTTCTATGGAACTATTGACCACGGTCTAATTAAAATCCAAAATGTTTTATATATGTATTCAAATCCTTATCCCCCCTGCCCGAAATACAGATCACCACATTATCATTCGGCTTAAATTTCATTTTCTCAAGATGAGCAAGAGCATGTGCTGTTTCTATAGCCGGAATAATGCCTTCAAGCTGGCAGCATAGTAACCCTGCCTGCAAAGCTTCATCGTCGGTTGCGTTAGCATATTCAGCCCTTTTTATTTTGTATAAATACGCATGCTGAGGGCCGATACCCGGATAATCTAAACCAGCTGATATGGAATAAGGCTCCACAACCTGACCATCGTCCGTTTGCATCAGGATGGTGCGGCTGCCATGCAGCACGCCCTCGCGACCCAGGAATGTTGTAGCTGCTGAATGTCCGCTGTCTACGCCCTGTCCTGCTGCTTCAACGGCGATCAGTTTTACGGATTCATCATCCAGGAAATGGTAGAACATACCCATGGCATTACTACCACCGCCGACACAGGCCATTACGTAGTTCGGCTGTTCACTGCCCGTCTTTTCGAGCAACTGTTTTTTAGTTTCCAGTGAAATGATGGATTGAAATTGCGCCACCATCTCCGGATATGGATACGGACCCACTACCGAGCCTATAATATAGTGTGTATCGACCGGATTATTGATCCAGTCGCGCATAGCTTCATTGGTAGCATCTTTTAAAGTTTTACTTCCGGAAGTAGCAGGAACCACCTTAGCACCAAGCATTTTCATTCGGGCGACGTTAGGCGCCTGCCGTTCCATATCAACTTCGCCCATATAGACAACGCACTCAATACCTTTTAGCGCGCAAACCGTGGCTGTAGCTACGCCGTGCTGACCGGCTCCGGTTTCCGCGATAATGCGCTTTTTACCCAAACGAATGGCCAGCAATATTTGGCCTATGGCGTTATTAATCTTATGCGAACCTG
>JAICXZ010000360.1 GCA_025934475.1 Mucilaginibacter sp.
ACTCATAAGATAGGCACGGATGTGAGCGTGAGCAAAGATATCGATATCGTGAAGATCGGCGATAAAACTGTGGTTAGCGCCAGTGCCGGGATAGAAGGGAAGATAGAGGCCCAGTTTAATGATAACTGGCAATTGACCGGGGGCAGCTCCAGTATAGGAGGGTCCGCAGATATAGCCGGATTAAATCTTGGAGGCATAGAAGCCAGCAGAACCATGGAAGTAGTGGACGGGCAAATGAATATTTCGCCATTGCAGGTTAAGACCAGCGGTCCGCCGCATTGATAACCCTCGCATTGCAAGTGTCGTCACCCGCAAAGTATGGGTGCATGAAACTGTTTATTTTTTCAGGATAATTATCTCCACCCGCCTGTTTAATTGCATTGCCTCGGCCGAGGATTCAGGATAAACCCGGGGCTGTGAGGAGCCGACGCCGGTAACCGTCATCCGCCTTTTGGCAATGCCGTTTTCGAAGAAATAATAATAGATTTCCCTCGCCCGGTTAATAGAAAGATCACGTGTATGCTGGTCAATATCTATACTGTCATTGCCATTTTCCTCACAACAAACATGTCCCCTGATCTCGAAAACAAGATTTGGATGGTCGAGAAGATATTGGGTTAACTGCATCAAAAGCGGTTTGACTTCGTTTCGCAGAATGTGCCGCCCTGGCAAAAAAGTCAGCTCATCCAGGGGCCAGCTTGTACCAGCGCCCCGTGCTGCCAGGCTGTCGATCTTTTTGGCAAATTTTGCCGAAATGCGTATCAGTTGTCTTGGTTTTGGTTTAATGAAAATAACATCTACCCGGCGGCTGTATGGCTCACCGGAGCGTGATTTGGCCCCTGCTCCCGGTATTTGCCCTTTACCCTGGGCGACAACTGATAAATTCGGACCTGTTGACAATAGAAGATCTCTTACTTCTTTGGCTCTTTTCTCTGATAGCGGCTGATTATAGCTGCCGGTTCCAAGGTAATCGCAGTACCCGATCACAGTTATGGTTTGGGTTTCACGCAATGAATCGGTCAGCGCTTTTAATTGCAGTTTATGGTGATCGGTTAGTTTATAGTCGTCAATATCAAAATACAGGTGCAGGGTATCGGAGGATGCCGTCATAGCGTGCAAAGCATTAGCCGTGCATATAAATAAAAAAGCAAATAGAATTAGCCTCCTCAATTGTTTGATATTTTGAGTCTTATATCAAATTTCTCATTTTACGGATAAGCTCAATATAAGTTCTTTTCCGTTCCGCCCTTGCAGGTGTTGTCACCTGCAAGTCGATTTATTTCTTCAACACCACAATCTCCACCCGTCTATTCAATTGCTGATCACGAGCCGTCGCTTCAGGATAAACCTTGGGTTGTGATGAACCTACGCCGGTATAGGTCATCCTGCTTTTGTCAATGCCGTTTTCTAAAAAATAGTAATAAATCTCCCTTGCCCTGTTGACCGATAAGTTGCGTGTGCCCTGGTCAATATCGATACCGTCGTTACCATAGTCCTCACAGCAAACATGGCCCTGATCTCGAATACCAGGTTTCTATTATCGGTTATCACTTTGAGCAATAATTTTAAAAGCGGTTGCGCTTCATACCTTAAAATATGCCGCCCGGGTTCAAATGTCAACTCTTCTAAAGGTAGGCTTTTGCCAACTTCCAGTCCTGGCAGACTGTCGATCTTTTTTGAAAACTTTGCGGAAAGTGAGTCAGCGCGGGTTAGGGACGTTTCAGGAATATCTGGCTTTGTATAAATGACATCGACCCGCCGGTCACGCGGTTCACCGGATGCGGATTTGGCGCCTGGCTCAGGTATTTGCCCTTTTCCAGTGGCATCAATTGAAACGTGCTGGTTTGATGCCCTGATGAAATTCCTGACTTCATTCGCTCTGCGTTCAGAAAGCGGTTGATTATATGCCTTGCTACCTAGGTAATCGCAAAAGCCGTTTATGACGATCTTCTGCTCTCTTCGAAAAGAGTCTATTGTTATCTTTAATTGTGATTTATGCTGGTCGGTTAATTTGTATTGATTAATGCCAAAATAGAGATGCAGGGTATCAATAGGAGCACCTGTTGTACGCATGGCGCTAAGCATACAAAGGAAAAGGAGGCAGGGAATTAAGTTAGATTTGCTTTTGCTGATCATTTTTAAAATATGATATCAAATTTCGGATTTTGCAATGGTAAATTTGTCTTAGCAAAACAGCGCACTATGGAAATCAAACGAATTGGTTCACAGCCCTCCGGCAAGGGTCCCGCAGCGTATTTTACCGGTTCCGTACGCATCGATCCTCTTAACAGTCCACCCGAGCCGGCCCGTGTGGCCATGGCACTGATAACATTTGAGCCGGGCGCGCGCACAGCCTGGCATACGCATCCGTTTGGTCAGACCTTAATTGTAATCTCAGGCTGCGGCTGGGTGCAGCATGAAGGCGGAGCCAGGGAAGAGATCAGGCCGGGCGACGTAGTTTATTTTGAGCCGAATGAAAAGCATTGGCATGGCGCTACTGTTACGACAGCTATGAGTCATATCGCTGTCCAGGAGAAATTGAATGGTTCGCCAGTTGATTGGATGGAGCAGGTAAGCGATGCGCAGTATAACGGCTAATTATCGAACAATGAACACCATGAAGAAGTATTTCAATTATTGGTTTTACGTAATTTTAGCAGCGATGGCCGCTATATTATTTTCTCCGGGACAAGCTGACGCACAGGATCACCGGATGATCCGGTTAGCCAAAATAACCGTCGATCCTGCCCAATTGGAGCAATATAATGCCGCCCTGAAGGAGCAAATGACAACAGCGGTAAAAGTGGAGCCGGGCGTGCTAACCTATTATGCCGTTGCCGATAAAGCAAATCCGGCCCATATCACCATTCTTGAAATTTATGCGGATACCGCGGCCTATAAGGCTCATATCCTGACGCCGCATTTTAAAAAATATAAGGCCACCGTACAGAATATGGTCAAATCACTGGAACTGGTTGACGTGAACCTGATTGGCGCCGCGAAGAAACCGGATATGTAGTTTAACTACCCTGCAACCTGGCTAAAAGGATTCAATCCTGCTTCTATGATTAGTAAAATAGCGTCGTTCGAAAGCGCCTCAAATTCCAGTTCGTCTATATCCCATAGCGCGAGGCCATCGCCTTCATGCAGCAAACGATATTGAACTTCTAAAGCGCCCTGTATCACAAATACGAACAGGTCGTTGGTGTTATTTTTCTTGAGATGAAGCTCTTCCTGGCGGCCATAAAGTTTTACCAGCGATAGCGCATATTCATCATCAGGCCCAGGATCAAAAAATAGCGGGTTTACCTGGTAGTTTTCGAGATCAAAATCTACTGTTTCGGCATTAAAAAAATCAGCATTTGATGCTTTCAACCATATCTGGACATATTTAACCAATGACTCCTCGTATGGATTAGCAATCTCATAAGAGGCGGAGGCTGGGACACGCATCATCTTCGCCATTCCGGCTTCCAGCAATTCAGTAGTGCCGTCGCTGCAAATAACATTGATGGCTCCCACGACAGGCACGATAATGGTGTCGGTGTCCTGTTCAGAGGCATAGATCACGCGGGCATTGCCGGCCAGCGTTTCTTCATTCAACATCAAAAGCTTACCTATTGGTGCGCCCTTTAGGGTGCCCAGGCTGCGGTGCTGATCGGTTTCTATCCACACCCGTGCATCTGCTACGAATATCCTGCCCTTAGATTGTTTGATCATCGCCAAATTCTTTAATAGAAAAAATGCTTAAAAAAGGTTGCATTTCGAACATTTCGGTAAGCACCTCACCGCGCTCGTCGCGTTCATCATTATTGATCGACACCAGCAGTTTTTCGCCGATGGTGTCGTACCAGGTAAGCGGTTCGGAAATAAAGTTAATTGCCACCTGGTGTGCCGATCTATCCCTGATATCGGAGTTGATGATTTCGAACCGGTAGTTTTTGAACGGCATAAAATGTCGCTGAACCACATTGATGATATCAGGCATTTTACCGTTCAGTTGGTTCAAGTAACCAACTATCGAAGGGCTAACCAGAAAGCCTAGCTTTTCGGCGCCTTTTACATTATGGATCAGCTCTCCAAAGGTGTTATACTTCTTTTCGGCATTGAAGTACTGAGCCTGCATCAGGAATTCTTTATAACTATCTTCAAACACCAGCTTCTCCCATGGATCATTCGATTGGGCGTCAATTACCTTACGATACAGTAACCTGATGATGGATTTTTTCATTGCAATTTAAAAAAGGAAGACGCCGTTACCAACGCCCTCCCGGATTATATATTTGGTGTAACAATTAGGCAGCTACGTTAATGGACATAGTAAGCGTATATCCGTTGGTGGTGTCGCCGGTTAAGGATACCGTTTCATAGGCCAACGAATCACTGAAAACCGTGTCAGCAGTATTAGATGTATCCTGCGTTCCTTTTTGTGAATAGGGCGATACAGTTGTGTATACTGTATTGCAAATGGTTGTTGGGAATGCTAACTGGGTAATCAACAGTGAAGTGCCGGCCGAATTATAAATGTGAACATGAATGTGCGGCGCCCTCGATGTATACCACCCCGGGAATATGCTGGTGAAAGTAACCAGCCCGTTTGAATCGGTTGTTTGTCTGCCTCTCAGAAAATTTACCGATG
>JAICXZ010000393.1 GCA_025934475.1 Mucilaginibacter sp.
TGGGCAAATATGTAAGCAGCGAAAACGGGACGCAGCCCATTACCTGTAACCGAACGAGCTACAGTACCTGGGAAGAGTTCAACTGGATCGTGAATGCCGATGGAACTGTATCGCTCCAGGGTAATAACGGCGATTACATCTCGTGTGAAAATGGCGCTTCCATGACTTGTACCAGGACTTCGATATCGGGTTGGGAAGCCTTTAAAGTGAATCAATAATAAACAATCATAAATCACTCTAATATGAAAATGCGATTATTAACTTTTATGAGAAGCGCGGGTTTACTGCTTGCGCTCGCGGCAATTGTTTCTTCATGCAAGAAGGACGCCAGCCACTCCTCCGCACCTACAGCGTCCACCGGCATTATGAACAGGCCAACGCTTGGCATGTCGAGAGCCCTTGCAAATAACTGGCAATTGGTATGGTCGGACGAGTTTAACGGGCCCAGCGTTGACCAGAGCAAATGGAATATTGATGTTGGCAATCCTGGTGTTAACAACGAGAAGGAATACTACCAGGCCGCAAATGCCAGCGTCAGCAATGGCAACCTTGTAATCACGGCAAAACAACAAAGCGTTGGCGGACAACCATATACATCGGCAAAATTGAATACCTCGGGTAAATTCTCAATGCAATACGGCCGTATTGAGGCACGCATGGCGCTGCCCATGGTGCAAGGTACATGGCCGGCGTTTTGGATGCTCGGCACCAATATTGGCAGTGTGGGCTGGCCCAATTGCGGCGAGATTGACATTATGGAACACGTAAATACCACCAACACCATCCTGGGCACTATGCACTGGAATGGCGGCAATGGGCACGTTCAATATGGCAGCAGAACTACAACTACTCCTGCCGACTTTCACGTTTATGCCGTTGAATGGGATACAAACAGTATTCGCTGGTATGTAGATAACGTGCTTTATCAGACCGGCAATATCCAGAACAACATCAACAATACCGGTGCATTCCACCTGCCTTTTTATATCATACTCAACCTGGCTATGGGCGGCGATTTACCCGGAAATACGATAGACAACAGCTCGCTGCCAACATCGATGCTGGTTGACTATGTGCGGGTTTACGGGCAGGCAAGCTCGGGCCCTCCTATCGGACAGACGATCACACTTAAAGGCAACAATGGTCTTTACGTGAGCGGCGAAAACGGCACCCAGGCCATGAACTGTAACCGCACCACGGCACAAGCGTGGGAGCAATTCCTGGTGGTGGATGCAGGAAATGGAAAAGTGGAGCTGCAAAGCATGAGCAAATATGTAAGCAGCGAGAATGGCACACAGGCTATTACTTGTAACCGCACCTCAGCCGGGGGATGGGAACAATTTACCTGGATCACCAATTCTGATGGAACAATATCGCTTGAAGGTACCAATAACGCCTTTGTCTCGAGCGAGAACGGAGCGCAACCCATGACCTGTAACCGAACGCAGGCGCAGGGTTGGGAAGAGTTTCGGGTAAACCAGTAAACAATCTTTGAGTTTTAGTTTAGTTAAACCGGTGTCAGTTTTGGGCTGATGCCGGTTTTTTGTTTGGAATAAATGCCAAGCCGGATCACCGGTGTGAATAACCGCTGCAAAAAATTGCAAACCATATCGCCCCATAATTGCTTTATAATAAAGACAATTAACCAATTATGGCCCATTTAGAAGTAAAACCGAGGAGCAGGAGCTACTGGTGGCTCTGGCTCATTATTATATTATTGATCATTGCAGCGGTGATCTATTATTTTGAGGTGTATAAGCCAACCAATACAGCAATGATAGCAAACGTTGGCCGCAGCTTTTTTGCGGAGATCACGAGCACGCTGAGAAGTTTCACATTAATTACCGTTTAACCAATTAAGAAATTGAATTATGGCCTTTGAAGAGAATAACTACGACCACCTGGCAGAGCTGGGCGGAAGCAAATTTGAAATTGTTAGCGGTGAACCCAATATTACAGGCTGGAAAGTTAAAACCGAAGATGGATTGAAAGTCGGGAAGGTTGACGACCTGCTCTTTAACCCTGCCTCTCAAAAAGTGAGGTATATGGTTATCAATTTTTCGGGAAACGAATTACACCTGGAGACCAACCGTCAAGTGGTTATCCCAATAGGAGTCGCCGACTTGTACAGCGATAATGACTATCAAAGAAGTGTTATTTCAACAACGAAAACGGAGCATTTACCAGGGGATCGTAACTACGATCCGGCAGTGGATGGGGATGTTGTGGTTTTGCCCGGCGTTACCATTGCGCAACTTAATTCACTCCCGTTGTATGAAAAGAATCACCTTTCGCCTGCTATAGAAAAGGCGATCAAAAAAATATTTGAAACCCCGGCGCCAACTGAGCGAAGAGAGCCTGTGCGACACCAAAACCAGGAAAGGCAGCGATCGGATGATAATCGTCGCCATTCAAACCCGTCGCATAGGAAATAGGTTAACAAGAGCTATAACTCAAGATCATACCTTTGCTCGGTCAGTTCCTTATCAAAGGCGCCCGAGGGCTTTTCTTCTGTAAGCCGGTACCCATATCGTTTGTATAGTGAGGTTGCAGTGTGTTGTTCATTGGTTGTCCACAGGTATGATTTTTTGAGACCACGGATTTTCATCCAGGCTATAAACTCGTCCATCAGCTTTTTGCCGAGACCGATACCCCGATATTCGGGCAGGAAAATGAAATACCGAAGCTGAAGGCTGTCGCTACGATCAACAGCAGCAAGAAAACCGATGATCCGGTTATTATGCTCACAAACCCATACCCGGTCCCTGCTGGGATTATATTTATGCGCCCAATCGCCCAGGCTTTCCAGCACATAACCTTCAAAGTTTAATAAATAACTACACTCCTCCGAATATACTTTGCCATGCAGCCAGGCCACATAACCCAAATCGCCCGGTAAAAGCTGTGTGCGAATGTGAATATCATCGAGCGTCACCGGCTTAGCTGGTTTGATCGCGTTCCTGATGGCATGCATATCCAATACCAGATTCGTTTTTTGAGCGGCTGTAAACGGCTTGATCATATTACTGATCTGCTCGTCCGAGGATTTGTTCAATTGCTCAAATTCATGCTCTCCTTTGTTGGTGAGTGACAGAATAACTGCGCGGGCATCCTTTTCCGATTTCTTCCTTCGGATAACACCATCTTTTTCCAGCTTTTTCAGCAAACGGCTCAGATAACTTTTATCGATCTGCATCAATTCCATGATCTGCGAGGCCTGGATACCGCTATGATGGTGTACCTCGTAAATAATACGCGCCTCTGCAAGCGAATAAGGGCTATCCAGCAAATGCTGATCGAGCAACCCGATAACATCGGTATAAAAACGGTTAAACGCTCGTATATCGCCAATAACTGAACCCTGGTCATTCATAACAACCAAAGCTAAGAAAATTTAGTGGACTTTGTCAACTATTTTTGAGGAATCACGCCATTAATTCATGCAGGAACTCTCTTCTCAAAGGCTTAACTATAAAGGAATCAACGAATTTGTATTGTTTAGACCGGGTAATATCGTTCGGGTCAATCGACGACGAAACAATATACACTTTAATCGCCTTCGTCAGTGACCGGTATAACTTCTTATAGCCGTTTAGGAAATCCCAGCCATCGTATTGTGGCATGTGGAGGTCGAGAAATATATAGTCGGGCAGTTTTTCGCCATCAGATTTATTTTCTTCGAGGAAGTCAAGCGTAGCCTTAGCATCAGTACTTGAAACTACTTCGTTTACGCGGCTATACTCTTTAAGCATCAGTTGGGCGATCTTGTGATACATCATATCATCATCGATCATTATCAGCTTGCTCATAGGGTTTCGGTTTTACTAATAGATAAATTTATGAAAAAATCATGGAATTTGCACTATGTCAATACAGGGAAATTATTGACTTTAGAACATGACTCCTAAATGATTGTTTTTGTTGCAGTTAAAAATAGAAAAGATCAGTCTGATTCCAAGCCGATCTTTCAATTTTTAGGTTTTAAATTTTCCAATTAGTTAAAAATCAGTCTTATATTTTAACTCTTTTCCAATTACCACGCTTAAACAACCAGTAGCTGGCACCCGCTATAAAAGTATAGGCTATCGGAATTGCCAGGAAAGCGCCCGTGACGCCCCAATTGAATGCGCGTGCAAACAAATAAGCCAACGGCACCTGGAATATCCAAAAACCAATAAAATTGAGTTTGGTCGTGGACCAGGTATCGCCAGCGCCATTGAATGCGCTCATCATTACCATGGCTACGCCATAAAGAATGTAGCCAGGGCTCATGATGCGCAATGCCACTGCGGCAACGTGCTTTACGCCCTCATCATTGGTAAAAAATGCGGCAAAGAAATTGCCGCCCAGAAGGCTGATCACGGTAACGAAAGCCATGTACATCACTATATAGCGCATGGTTTTAAATACCGAA
>JAICXZ010000676.1 GCA_025934475.1 Mucilaginibacter sp.
ACCAATCGCCCACCCCCATGGAATTACATCACCACCCTCAGCTCGAACATAAGCCCAAACCCTGGAAAGTATTCCTGCTGGTAGGATTCATGATATTTATTGCCGTGATGATGGGGTTTGTTGCTGAGAATATCAGGGAAGATATCAGCAACAAAGAGCATGTGAGGCACCTGACCGGCCAGTTGGTTCGCGATTTGAAAGCGGATGCCGGACAGATTAATCTTAATTATCAAGGAGTTGCCGACATGATGAAAAGCAATGATACTTTGTTTGCGATGCTGCAGCAGCCGATAGCGAAAATCGATTTTAAAAAATTACAATTACTGATTGCGAATGCGCATAGCATTTACCTGTTCCACCCTTCAATGGGGGCCATCGGTGCTATTAAAAATGAAATTCATTTGAAGCAGTTTGCCAATTCGAAGATGATAGGGTTTATAGCTGATTATGAACGGCATATCGAGTTGGCGCATACCATCCAGGATATCCTCATGCAATATCAGCGCGCCTACCTTGATCCCTTCCTTAGCTCTCATTTTACTCCGGCAAATCTCGACAATTCCTTTAGCGACAAACCAACGCTTACTTCTCAAATGCGCAATCTAACCCAAGCCGACCTTACTCAACTGGCGGCGAACATGGTACTCATTAAAATAAGTTTGAGGGAACAACTGCGTGATAGTAATTATATAAAGGATAACGTGATGAATATGCTAAAATATATAAAGGAGCAATATCATCCCGAAGAATAAGGATTGGTTTATCGCGGCAATCGCCCAAATGAAAAACAAAGTATACATTGGCTTTTATTTGCTATCTTTTTTGCTGGCCATTATCTCAGGCTTGTTTGCGGGCTTTAAGGGCGATAGCCACACTCCGCCAGTGCCTTTTGGTATTGCAATGATTGGCTTTTCCATTGGATTCTTTCTTTTAGCCTATGACGCTTTTGTCTATTGGCCGCCAACATTTGATAAACTTAAAATACACGTCTGGGGACTTTTGGCTAATTTTTTTGTAATAGCGATCACCTTGATATCAGCTATTTAGACGTCCTAATAAACAAATTGGAACAACTTTAATCTCATCTCTGGAAACTCGTTTCCATGCCAATTTATGTACGATTTTTGCTTATTGCGCAATTTTGTTAGCGCTAGATGGAAATGCAAAAAAGTTTTATTTAATTGCCTTACCTAATTAAAGATCGCAAAAAATGGCTTATTCGGTCCGCTGAGAGGTTATTGCTTTAATTAAAGATTAATGAAAAATACCGTTAAAACACGGGTTGAAATTTGTTTTCATTATTTGTAAAATAGATTATTCAAATGTTCTACTAGCTAATCAGCCGAAGCTTGCAGGAAAAGAATAATTCCCCTTGAAACTTAATGAGATTATTATGCCTGCTAAAATTGGATCAGATAAATCCTCTGAATTCAGGGGGTACGACTTTCTGCAAGAAAATATGGATAACATCGCACTGTTTGCGAAGCTCATCGAAAATAGCCACGACGGCGTTGCACTTTTGGATAGAAACTTTACTGTGGTTTATCGAAGCCGCTCGGCCGAGCGTATTAATGGGTGGCCTGATAGTGATAGGGGTCCTTATAAAATAAGCGATCTTGTCCATCCGGATGATAGGGACCGGATAGCTCAAACACTGGAAGATTTGCTTGGGGTTCGGGATGAATCGGTAACCCGCCATTTTCGCTCCAGGCACTCAGATGGGTATTATATGTGGCTGGAATGTACTTTTACCAATTACCTCGACGATCCGGACGTTGCAGCAATTGTTTGTAATTACCGGGATATTACTCAAAAAAAGCACGACGACGAGAAACTTGTCGAAAACGCACTTTTTATAAAAACCATAACCGATAATGTACCTGCGATGATTGCCTATTGGTCGGCTGATCTCTATTGCCTGTTTGCCAATAAGCCCTATATGGAGTGGTTTGAAAAAGAGCCGGACGAAATGATAGGTATCAGCAAGAAAGCACTGATGGATGGCAGGGAATATGAGGAATGCGCCACCTACATTCACGAAGTTTTGAAGGGAAGGCCACAGAGCTTCGAGCGGAAATTTGTTAAGGATAACGGTTACAAAATAGATACGCAAACCCGGTATATACCCGATTGGGACGGAAAAAAGGTTAAGGGATTTTATTCGCTGATCTATGATATTTCTGAAATCAAACTTGCTCAGCAGGAAATCAAACAAAAAAATGAGCAGATAGAAGATATTCTCGATAACATCGCCGAAGGGTTTGTAGCGCTTGACCGCCAAAGAAGGTATACTTACGTCAACAAACATGCCGGTCATATGACCGGACATGAGCCCCAGGACCTGATTGGTAAAAACGTATGGGAGGTCTTCCCGGAAGCTGTTGGTTCACCGACATACCGGGCTATCGAAACGGCTTTTAATGAGAACCGGTATGTTTTTAATGAAGACTATTATGAACCCCTGGGGTTATGGCAGGAAAACCGGGTCTATCCTACAAGCAATGGTGTCTTCATGTTTGTTAGAGACATTACCGAGAAAAAAGAATTACAACGATTACTTGACGAAGCTAATAAGCTGGCGCGTATAGGCGGCTGGGAAATTGATTTGGTGGCAAAAACAGTTTACTGGTCAGAAATAACGCAAAATATCTATAAAGTAGAAGCCGGTTATCATCCCGACATCGACGAGATGATCGGCTTTTATAAAAAAGGTGAGAGCCGGAAGAGCTTTGTCGAAGCCATGGAAAGTGCTATCACCCACGGCACACCTGCTGACATCACACTACAGATTGTTACTGCCAAAGGGAGTATAATATGGGTGCGCGTTATTATGAGGGCAGGATTCAAAGCAGGTAAATGTACGAGGTTGTATGGCAGTATACAGGACATCGATGCCCGCAAGA
>JAICXZ010000227.1 GCA_025934475.1 Mucilaginibacter sp.
ACCGTCGCCTTTAGCGCCGCCTTGCGAAACCATTCGCTGGGCGTAAGCCGGGCGGTTTTCGCTTTTGCCATAATATCCTTCTTCTCGCCGGGCAATAAACGCACCGCCAGCACCTCATTCCTGATCACCTCTTTCGGCGGCCTTCCGCCTTTGGATCTTATACTTTTCGTTGCTTTAGCAGTCTCAATTTTCATTCAATATCCTTCTTATATCTATTTCCTCCTGCAACCAGCGGGCACATGGAGGCGAGTTTTTCCCGGCCGAAGGCGGGAAAGTTTCCGTTGCACGGAAACATTAACTCGCTCCTTACTATCAAACATGCATCGCCTATCTATTACGATACATTTTTAGTCGCAATATTTTGTCAATATTCAGGCTGTCGGCCAATGTACCTGGCTGCCTTTTGTTGGATGGAAGGACGGTTCGTACCGGATATATCCGTAGTCGTCGAGTTGCTTTATGCACTTATGATAAGTTGCTGTTGAAGCTATCTTTGAAAAAGACATGAGCTTTTTCCGGCACACCGAAAACGGGTTTTGGAAACCGCTGGCTTGCCAGCAAACAAACAGTGCTGAAAACATGCTGATGTGTGTTGCGGTTATTCGCGTATCAATCTTCATTCGTCTGATAAGCCTGGTATAGTTCGCTACTTCTACCATCACTTTTTACCCTCCAGCACCTGATTAATGTCCTCCAGTTTGTAATACATAATGCCGCCGATCTTGGTGTACCGCAGCGTTCCATTGACACGTAGGTTTTGGAGTGTACCCGGCGAAATATTGAGTAGCTTTCGTACCTCATTACTTTTCAGCCACTGTTTGGATTGGCCCTGATGGCTGCCCATCAGCCGCCTGATTTCAGCTATCAACTCGTTTTTGAATTCTTTAAGATCGTCTTTGGTGATCACTTCCAGATTCATCTATACCTCCTGTTTAAACATTACATTACCATTCCTGCAAGGCTATAAGAAACCAAGCCGTACGGTTCGAAGGCAAATGTCTATCTTAACGTGCAGGTATATATGACCAACAAAGGCGTTTGGTCACAAATGGGGACTTTTGGTCGCGCTATTTATCTCGTTTAGGCGATATTTCGAACAGCTGGTCTTTTTTGGCAATCTCTATAAATTTTAGTGAGGTGTCGTTTTTATTGGCGGGAAAGTAGTTTCGTGCGGTATCGATCGAAATGTCTTTGTCACCATGCATAAAGTATTTCGCAATCATTTTATACCAGGGGCTTTGCGTCTGTGAGCGGGTAAGTTTGTTGCCATTTGGCAGTGAAAGGTCTTGAAGTTGGTGAATAACGTTCATAAAAGCAGGCAGCCCGGTTTTGCTGATCACGATCTTTTCACCAGCATCAAATTTGGTGGCTTGTTTTAGTTGCGCTTCCAGGTCTTCGATGCGTTGCTTGAGTTTATTTATCAGGTTGTCTTTTTCGCCGATTACAGCATCGAGCGGCTCAGATTTGTGCCACCGGTCAATAGATTTTAAATATTCGAGAAAAGGTTCGAGTTTGCGGCTATTTTCAAGGCCGTTGGCATACTTGGGTGTGAATGGGCCTTGTCGTTTAAAGTACTTTATTCTGTTCAGCAAAACGTCATAAACATGTTTAAAGAAAGCTTCCTCCTGCGATGGATTGGTTTTCAGATAGTGTTGTAAATGATATTTGTAAAACCCTTCATAGTCGTTATTATCCAGTTGATAAATTCTTAGAACGAAAAAATTATCTTCTAAAGATTTACTATGGAATATCGGCCGGCCTATGTCAAATGTTTTCCTTGAAAAATCAAACCGGGAACGATGTTTAAAAAAGGTTGCTATCATAAGGTTCTTTTAGACGTATTGCAAATTTAGTTACCTATCGTATTAAGACGAAAAAATAAAGTGATTGAACCTGGATCACTTTAAAAAAGCGTTGTTTTTAGGGATAGATTATGGTTTTAAGAATAATTTCACTACAATTATACAGTAAGCAATAGCGATTTTTGGTGCGTTTTGGTGGTGACCTATTCGGTGGCCCAAATTCAAGCCTGAAAATATAAAAAGCTGATTTAGAGAAAACAACGACAGCCAAAACTTAAAGTGTTACAATGCCGGACACAATTTAATTCCAGTCGGGGCTACTTAAAACGCCACTCTCGCTTATGGGAATGGCGTTTTTGCTTTGATAGGGTGACAAATGGGTAAAATTCAGGTGACGTTGAAATGCCGATAAGCAGGACGCGGTATTTTCAAAGTATTTCAGGGAGCAGAATGCTATCGAAGGCTCGGGTGTAGGCCTATATTTAGTAAATGAAATTGTAAAGAACTCAGATGGAAAGATAGCATTAAAAAGTGAGCCGGGCAAAGGGTCTGAATTTGAAATTTATCTTAAAGTTAAAGAAGTGTAGTAATTAAGTCATACTTAACTATAAGTAAAACTATTAAACATTAACCATGTTGCACTATTAAGCGGTTTGCATTCAGCAACTCCCGCGTCTATTAATCAAATAAATCATGAAATTTATTAGCTATGCATTAAGCACATTAGTGCTTGTAACATTTAGTGTTTCTGCTTTTGCACAAAAATATAAAACGCCTGCAGATACAGGGAAACTAAACGCCGAATACGTGAAGGTGCAAAACAATATCGCCGACCTTACAGTTAAACTCTCTGATGCGCAAAGCGGCTTACCTGCCTATAAGACCAAGGCGGTAAATGCAGGGAACGACGCACAAACTGCCGCGGCGGCAAGTGATACGAGTTCATCCAAAGCCACCAGCGGTAATTTACAGGATTCAAAGGATGCAAAAAAGAGCGCCAGCGATGCTTATGACAAGGCCAAAGATTCCCGGTCGGCAAACAATGATGTGGGAAAACAAAATGAGAAGATCAGAAAGCTTAATGATGCTTTAAAAAAGCAGCGTCAACGTTTAAGGGATCTGGATCAAATGAGGGCTGCCATTTACGCTCAAATACCAGGAAATGTACATCCTTAATATTTGACGCGGCCTCATAATTTAAGCAATTAGAGTAAAATGCTAAATTAATTGCTAAGTTCCCATCATTGAAGGTATGGGGACTTTATTATGAAAAATAGAAATCTGGAAAAGGCGTTAAGGAATAAACTTTGGAAAATAATTAATAAACAGAAAAATGGATTGTGAAGCGTTCGTCATCAAGATTCATGAAAAATCCTATTATCTTTTATAAGATATTCATTATTATCCTTTCTTGCCTCGTTTCTCCAGCACTCTTGCTTGCTCAGAATGCCGGAGATGTTGTCCCAGTCAATAAACAAATCAAGGATACGAGCCGACAAACAGACCTGATCGATGTTGCTAAGGAGTTGTTTCAAATTAGCCCTAACCACGCCAGGGAGCAGCGCGCGAAGAAGATTTACTTTTCAGTTCTACCAGTTAGCAGCGCGATTCCCGGCGGAAGCGGCAGGGCCCTGATTACCAGTACTACCGCGGGTATCTACATGGGGCCGCAAAGTACAACTAATCTTTCGAGTGCTGTTTTTGCCCCATACTGGAATTTCAAAGGGCGTTTCGGGTTGCCGTTAAGAACCAGCATATGGCTTCCCGGTAATACCTGGACTATACAAGGAGACATGCGCTTCCTGGTTTATCCCCAATATACGTGGGGACTGGGCAGCAATCATAGTTATTCAGACAAAGCGCTGGTTGATGAAAATTATATCCGTTTTTACCAAAGTGCACTTAAGCGGGTCACTTCCTATTTTTTTGCCGGGCTGGGTTATAACCTGGATTACCGCAGTAATATTCATAGTGATGATTCCGCCATTGGCCTGGATCAGTTCACGAATTACCAACACGGCCTTCAGGGTAATTCCGTTTCCTCTGGCATCAGCCTCAATATGATCTATGACACCCGTAACAATTCCATTAATCCGTTACCGGGTTCCTATGTCAATATCGTTTATCGCATAAATCCAGTGCTTATGGGCAGTAATAACAACTGGAATTCATTGTATGTAGATGTTAGAAAGTATATTCCCATGAACCCGGCAAAACCTGCGCGGCAGAATACATTGGCATTTTGGAGCTATTTCTGGACAGTCTTCAGCAGTCCTGCGCCGTACCTTGACCTTCCTTCCATTGGCTGGGACCCTTATAACCGCTCAGGTGAAGGCATCGTTCAAAGCAGGTACCGGGGCAGAAGTTTATTTTATTTTGAAGCGGAATACAGGCGTGATATCACTAATAATGGTTTACTTGGATTTGTGGCATTTACTAATATCAACACGGTAAGTGGCTCTGGCACTTTCTTTTCTTCCTGGCATCCTGCGGCTGGCACCGGTATAAGAATAAAGTTTAATAAAGGTTCTAACACCAATATCGGGCTGGATTATGCTTTCAGCCAGGGCTATCATACCATCGTGCTGAATTTAGGCGAGTCTTTTTAGTCCGTTAATCCTCAGCATTACTTATTTTCCATTATCGCCTTTTTTCTTCGTCTGCTCCATAATTCACCAATATGTCTGGTCGGTACGGTATCGCCCAGTAATTTGCCCCAGGGCTTAAGTTCATCAATGCGGTCGCAAATGATCTTGACTACCGCTATAAATGGCAGAGAAAGAAACATGCCCGGTATGCCCCATAGCGCATCACCCAGGAATACGGCAACTAATGAGATCAGGGCGTTAATCTGAACCTTCACAGAGACAAAGCGCGGAAAGATTATATTATTATCGATGAACTGGATGACCAGGTACGCAACAATTACGCCAAACTGCGTAGAAAAACCGTCTTTAGTGAGTGTGGCAATGAGCACCGGCAATAAAATAGCAACAATGCCGCCGATAATAGGCAACATGTTTAGGATAGCTCCCAAAACACCAAGTAAGATGGCGTACTTTACCCCAAGGATCAGCAGCGCAAACGAGTTCAACACCGCAACGATCACCATTTCGATCAGTAATCCCAGCATATAACTTTGAATAGCCTTTTTGGTTTGGGACAGCACCTCGGCCACTTTTTTACTATGCTCTTCGGCGAAAACTTCGTAAATAAAATTCAGGATCAGGGTTTTATAAAAAAGCAGCATAAAAGTATAAGTTGGTATCAGCAATACCATGCTCAAAGTTCCGAAAAAGGTACCTATGGTACCTCCCAGGGCGGCCTGTCCGCTATCAATAGCATTTTTAACGAAGGCTACCTGTTTTTCTGCTGTGACGCCGAACTTGAGGTTTACCCAGGCTTCAGCGCTGTCAAGCAGTGCTTTTAATTTCAATTTCAATACCGGGAACGAATCCGAAAATTGCGCGATCTGCGATCCGATCAGATAAAAAAGTCCGGCAATGCAGGTGACGCCAATCAAAACGGTGGCCATTACAGACAATGCCCTTGGGACTTTAGGCCTGCATAAAAAGTTATAAAGCGGATTAAGCAAAATAGCAAGCAGGATTGCGAATGCAAGCGGGATAAGGATTCCGCTTAATGAATTCAGAATATAAACCAACAATATCAGGCCGAACAGTATGATCGTCGTTTTTAAATAAAAGGGAACGGGTATCGGGTTCATAACATTAGCAGTGACAGCGCACCGTTGACTAAAAGAAGTAAAATTAAAATGTTGAAAGAGATTACAGCGCTGGGTTTAAACTTGATCCGGAACATCGAGCCATGTGTATTTAACCAAAATGGTAAGAACTAGTTTTACTTATAATAGATTAAAAAGATATATCAGGTATTGTAAATATTAAGCCCTTTTGAAACAACCGGCATTTTTTTTTGTAATTTTTTTATTGTCACGATCAATGCTGTAATATTTTATGAAAATCCATAAACTGGATATTGTCCGTTTTGCGCCAAAGGGCAAAGGAAGCTTCTATGATGCGGTCATTGAGAAAGTCGCCGAATACTTTGAAACAAACCATATCTCTCCCTATGCCAATGCCGAAATGTGGGTCAAAACAGT
>JAICXZ010000100.1 GCA_025934475.1 Mucilaginibacter sp.
CGAGACCCGCGTGGCGCGCAGTCTCCTGGGCGAAATTTTCGAAGCCGTTCATCGCACATGGCTACAAGAAATACGATAAGCGCGAAGTATATGGCGGTTTCTGGGGACAGTTTAACCGTACGCCGAATTTCCCGGAGATAGCAGGCAAGCAGATCAGGGCGTATTTTGATTTCAAGACCAACGAAGGCGAGAAGATCAAGATCAAAATGGCACTGTCGCCGGTAAGCACGGATAACGCGTTGGCTAATATGCAGACCGAAGCGCCGGGATGGGATTTTGAGAAGGTGAAGGCCGATGGTCAGCACCAATGGGAGCAGGAACTGCACAAGATCGTGATAGAAGGTTCGCAGGCCGATAAAGAGAATTTTTATACCTCGATGTACCACGCCATGATCAACCCCACCATCTACATGGACGTGAACAACGATTACCGGGGACTGGATAAGAACAACCACAAAGCCGAAGGCTTCACCAATTATACCACGTTTTCACTGTGGGATACCCATCGGGCGCTGCACCCGCTGTTCAACATCATCGAGACCAAACGCGACGCGGATATGGTGCAAAGTATGCTGGCACATTACGATCAGAGCCCTGAGCACATGCTGCCGGTTTGGAGCAACTCGGCTAACGAGAATTGGTGTATGAGCGGCTATCACGCTGTTTCGGTAATTGCCGATGCGGTGGTAAAAGGCAACGCGCCGTTTGATGCCAATAAAGCACTGGATGCTTGCGTGGCAACAGCCAACCATCGCGACTATGCCGGTATCGGCTACTATATCGACATGGGTTATATCCCGGATGATAAGAACGGAGTTTCGGTATCATCGACACTGGAGTACGCTTATGACGACTGGTGTATCGCCCAGATGGCCAAAAAACTGGGTCGCCAGGATGTGTATGATACCTTTATCAAACGTTCGCAAAATTGGAAGAATGTGTACGACCCGAAGAGTGGCTTTATGCACCCAAGGCTGTCGGATGGTACATTCCGCAAAAATTTCGATCCGTTCACTACCAATAATATGGGCTTTATCGAAGGCAACGCCTGGAACTATACTCTTTACGTTCCGCACGATCCAAAAGGTTTGATCCAAACGATGGGCGGCAATAAGCGCTTTGTGACTTACATCGACAGTCTGTTCAGCTACCAACTGCCCGATAAATATTTTGCCGAAACCGAGGACATCACCCGCGATGGTATCATCGGCAACTATGTGCACGGCAACGAGCCCTCACACCACGTAGCCTACCTGTACGACTGGACCGACAAACCCTGGAAAACTCAGGAGAAGATTCGCCTTATTTTGCGCATGCAATACAAAAACGCACCCGATGGCCTCGGCGGCAACGACGATACAGGCCAGATGAGCGCCTGGTATATCTTCAGCTCATTGGGCTTTTATCCGGTAGCGCCGGGATCAGATCAGTATGCGATCGGTAGCCCGGCAGTAGGCAAGGCCGTGATTACTTTGGAGAATGGTAAAACCTTTACCATCAACGTAAAGAATCAAGGCGACAAGAATGTGTACGTAAAAAAGATCGAGCTAAACGGCAAACAGCTAAACGGCTATTTCATTTCGCACAGCGATATTATGAATGGGGGAGAGATGACGTTTTATATGTCGGGGAAGCATAATTAAAAAACCGGGGTCAAACCACAACGTCATGGCGAGGAACGAAGCCATCTCTACACATGCAAATCAACCAGGATAATCTTGTTAAAAGGCGAGATTAAATCTGTCCATTTGAGATAATATCGCACGCTGACGGGCACTGTTCAGCGTTGGCTTCGTTCCTCGCCATGACCTTCTAATTATTTGAATATTTCCTTAATCACACTCTCCCTGTAAGAAAACACCTGTCTCAGCTTTTTCGCAACAATCAGACTATTTGCCATGCGCCCTACGAACCCATAACCAATAGCATAGTTTACCATATCCGTCATCTGCACTCCGCCGTCCACGGCTTTAAAATGATGCTGATGGTGCCATAATTTGTAGGGTCCGAAACGCTGCTCATCCACAAAATATTCATTTGGCTTTACGTGGGTTATTTCGGTCATCCAGTTCAACTTGATACCAAACAAGGGCGAGACCTTGTAGGTGATGATCATCCCCGGATAAACCTTAGCTCCTGCCTTGAAATCGGATGTCACCTTGAAGCCCATATCCGGAGGCGTTATTTTGGCCAAATTTAACGGTGAGGTAAAGAAATCCCAGGCCTTGTCGATGGTTGTGGGAATAAATGTTTCGAAACGGAGGGAGTAAGTTTTCACCGGCTGTAAATGGATCTGCCGTAAAAATAAAAAACGCCGGCGCTTTGTTTCGATCAATTCGCTAAAGTTGTGAGATTGTTTCGGCCTCGCTGTTCCCCTCTCCGTCAACAGAGAGGGGGCGAAACGGCCTGGATATTAGAGGATAAAATTACATGAATGCCCCGCAGGGCAAGCAATGGCAGATGACCGGTCCCGGTTTCGGTCTTTATACGTAGTCCGTTTACTGAACTATTTTATTAGCGCAGTAAGAGCTTGCAAAGGCTTCAGGCTTAGCTTTAAACACAAATCCCATGCTCAGGATGTAGCCCATAGCTTCGTGCAAAGCCTGGTTCGATTTGAACATTGGGTTGGTGTTGATGTCGGCATGTACCTCCAGGTCAACGTCGTACAGATCGAGCAGATCGCACAGCTTGTAAGCAATGTCGATCGATTTCTGCACCTCGGTCAGCATACGCTCCTTGATGCTCATCTTTTGGCCCGTACGCTCCTGGTGGATAAACATAAATCCGCCGCGTTTCTCGCGAATGAAGACAATAACTGTTGCAAAATCAGTTACATTGCCCTTTACCTGCGAGTCGGTGCCGATACAAACTTTGAGTTTGTTACCCAGTAAACTTTCCCTTTCGATTGCTTGTTCTACCTCTTCGAGGATTGGCGTGTGAATGATTTCGCCGCTAAATTTTCTCCAGGTCATAAAATTATTTTAGGTTAATTTTAAGTGACCTGATTTTCAGGTCTATAAAAATAAGCGATATACATCCATATTAACGTAAACGCAATATCATTTATTTGTTAACACTTCAGGGCTTATTAACAGCTTGTTATTCGAATAAGTTATATATTAGTACGCGGATGTCCCCGTATCTGCAACATCCAATCTCAATAAAATCTAACTGATAGCTTATGAAACTAAACCAATGGGCGGTGCTTGCTGTTTTAGCAATTGCTACAGCCGCCTGCAAACAAACTGTGAGCGACAAATCGGCTGAAGTGTCCAAGCGTACCGTCTTTCTTGATAAGATAGGTATGGACAGCACGGTAAAGCCCGGCAACGACTTTTTTACCTATGCCAACGGAACCTGGTTCAAAAACGCTAAAATTCCGCCTAGCGAAAACGGCTGGGGCTCGTTTTACACTGTTGATGACGAAAACGTAAAGCATCTGCGCGAAATATTGGATCAGGTATCCGGGGCCGACAATCCGGCCGACAGCAAAGAACAAAAAGTAGGCGATCTGTACAAAAGCGGCATGGATACCACAGCGCTGGACAAACTCGATTATACTCCGATAAAACCCGTATTAGCTAAAATTAGCGCTGTAAAAGACTACAAAGGTCTGGTAGCATTAGCCGCGGATGGCTTTAAGGACGGCGATGGATTTCTGCTTGGCTTTTATGTGTCGGCGGATGACCGCAGAAGTAGTATGAATATTCCACACTTCGATCAAACCGGATTGGGCCTGCCCGAACGTGATTATTATTTCAAAACAGATTCCGCTTCCAAAAAGATTAGAGACGAGTATGTGAAATATATTGCCCAGCTATTTACGCTGACTGGTGTGGATGCCGCGAATGCAGCCAAAAAAGCTGCCGGCATCATGAAGCTCGAAACGGCTATTGCCCAATCACATTCAACACCTGTTGAATTGCGGGATCCGGTTAAAAACTACAACAAGTTTGCGGTGACCGATTTTCAGAAACAAATGCCGGATGTAGACCTAAAAGATGCCTTCAGCCGCATGGGGCTTAAAACGGACACGATATTGGTAGGGCAACCTAAATATTATGCTACGCTTGATCTGTTGTTAAAATCGACCCCGATTGATGTTTGGAAAGATAAGGCTTGCTTTGGCGAACTGGACGGTTCGGCAACTATCCTGAGCAAACGATTCAGAGATGCGCATTTCAACTTCTGGAACAAGAACCTTTATGGCGAGAAACAGCAAAAGCCGCGCTGGAAGACGATGTCGCAAACTGTGGATGGCGGTTTGGGCGAGTTGCTGGGGCAATTGTATGTAGAGAAATATTTCCCTCCTGACGCGAAAAAGCGCATGCTTGATTTGGTGAACAACCTTATCTCGGTTTATAGGGACCGTATCGAAAAGCTGGACTGGATGAGCCCAGACACCAAAAAACGAGCGCTCGAAAAGCTGTCTGCCTTTACTAAAAAAATCGGCTATCCGGATAAATGGAAAGATTACAGCGACATCCATGTCAGCAAGGATTCGTTCTTTAAAAATGAGCAGGAAATATCCCGCCACAACTACCGCCGCATGATGGCCAAAGTGGGCAAACCTGTAGATCGAACCGAATGGGGTATGACGCCGCCAACCGTGAATGCCTATTACAACGCGACTTACAATGAGATCGTTTTCCCGGCCGGTATCTTGCAATTCCCTTTCTTTGACAATAATGCTGATGATGCGATCAACTATGGCGGCATTGGCATGGTAATAGGCCACGAGATGACACACGGCTTCGACGACGAGGGTCGGCAATACGATAAAGACGGCAACCTGAAAGATTGGTGGACGAAAGAGGACGCCGACAAATTCAAGAAAAAGGTACAGGTGATGATCGATCAATATAATAAGTACACGGTGCTCAATGGTCTGCATGTAAATGGGCAGCTTACCCAGGGTGAGGACCTGGCCGATATAGGCGGACTGGCCATTGCCTACCAGGCATTCAAAAATACGCCCGAAGGCAAAAGCGATAAGAAAATTGATGGACTGACGCCCGATCAACGTTTCTTCATGTCATTCGCCGAGATATGGCGCGTCAAAAATACCGACGAAGTGATGCGCATGCGTATCAACCTCGATCCTCATGCTCCTGAGATGTACCGCGTAAACGGACCCGCATCCAATATGCCGGCATTTTACAAGGCTTTCAATGTTAAGCCAGGCGATAAGCTGTATAGGGATGAGAAGGATATGGTGAAGGTGTGGTAGTTTGAGGTAAAAAGGCGAAAGGTTTATACAAGAGGCTCCGGAATTTCCGGAGCCTCTTGATTTATAGCAACTGTTTTAACTCAGCCGGAGTTACGGTTAGCTGATCAACTTTTGGCAGGCGGCGGGTAAGCTCGCGCCAGTTGGGGTCGATCGCATAGATCTTTTTCAGCATTTTTGCCGCTTCGGCTACACCATGGTTATTAGCCAGGGTGATAGCATGCCAGTACTGCATTTCGAGATTTGAAGGGAACATCTTTTCCGCCGCTGTATATTCAGCCATAGCCTTGGGCATATTGCCTTTTTCCACGTTCAGGTCGCCGTTGTTCATATGCTCGTAGGCGCGGTGCAGTTTAAGCAAGCGTGAAAGTTCGGGGACCGGGTTGTCGCTGTCTTCTACGCGCAGGTCTATCAATTTATCGTCCCAGGAATCCTTAACCGGCTTGCCTGATACCACGATGAGCGCGGCTGATTGCTTCCCCCGGATATCACCGCCAACTGCCTGCGCGGCTTTGAGGCAGGCTACTACACGTTCGGCCAAAGGTAGCTTACTATTCTTCACGAAAGCCTGTTGCATGGCGATGCAAACCTGGTCGGTAAGCATCATATTGGATTGAACCGAAAAATTGGCTCCGTGGATATCCCGTGCAAAATCAATGCATTTTTTGCCGGTATAAACAGCGCTTTCACCTTTGGTATTCAGGAAAGCGACCTGCCTCACTTCGCGGCCGGGATCTTTGCTCAGTAACTCATCAAGCGCTTTTTGAGGTGACTCGCCTTTCCCCATCAAATCGAGTCCGAGCGGGCCGTAAGCTTTGCGGATAAACGATTGCGTCGCAACCACGCCCACTCCCGACTTGCCCCAAATAACCGACGAGCCTACGCTGAACCAATGACTTTGCACAGCCGCGGCCATTTCGCCGGTTTTATGGTCGCGGGCCACAATAGAGAAGGTGTGCGCTAATGGGTCCGAGGTTTTATAAACCTGGGCCATACAAGGCATGGCGAAACAAAGCGCGAGGAGATAAGTGAGTTTTTTCATAGTTATAGGTTACAGGAATTTACATGAAAATAGTAAATCGTTCTCATAACAGACGCGCCGTTTTCGTGCATACGGCATAAAAATCCCTTTTTCTTATATTTTGTGACATGGTGAGATGTCCCGGCTATGTTAGTGCCAAATACGGCTAAACCTATTTGAGGAGCTTAATGCTTTTTATTACATCTAAAGCAAAGTATCCTGGCGTAATTTCTAATTGCAGGAAACGGTAATTTTCGCTTATTGGCGGCAGGGCGCCGGGAAATGTGAAACGCTTAACCTCATCTTTATATTTAATATCGGCAAAAGGAACAAGGCCCCGGCCCTGGGTGCCTAATGTGCCACTTTCAATGATGGGAAACTTTTGCGTTTTTACGGGTGCACCCGCCGCTTTATAAAAATTGATGGCCAAAACCCCATAAAGCACGATACTGCCAAAGCATAGGATACCTACTACCACCACTGCAATCGCTTTCATAACGCCTTTATATTTATCGCTTTGCATGGCGCGGAACAAAAATGGTGTGGCAACAAACCCTGGCGCGATCCAAAGGGTTAGTGCAAGGCGCAGCGACATTACTGTATGGTCGTAAAGGTCCATCGCAGCCATTGTCAGGCCGAGGCCAACAAAAAACAAGATCAATATTACTATAGCAAACGGCGAATTTTTCAGGTTAGTATTGTCATTTAGATAGCGTAACATTGCTATGCCGATTTAAAAAGTGTTTCGATTTTCATCTGCACATCACCCCACCAACTTCTTATACTTCAACCTATGCGGCGTCACGTCCCCAATCCGCTTCTTCCTGTTTTCCTCATAAGCTGTATAATCCCCTTCAAAGAAGTATACCTGCGAGTTACCCTCAAATGCCAGGATATGCGTACAAACGCGATCCAGGAACCAGCGGTCGTGGCTGATGATAACTGCACAACCGCCGAAGTTTTCCAATGCTTCTTCCAGTGAACGTAGTGTATTCACGTCAATATCGTTGGTGGGCTCGTCAAGCAGCAGTACGTTCGATCCTTTTTTAAGCGTAATGGCCAGGTGCACGCGATTGCGCTCACCACCAGATAACACGCCTACTTTCTTCTGCTGATCCGCACCGTTGAAATTAAACTTGGACACATAGGCGCGTGAGTTAAGCGCTTTATGGCCAACCATAATGTTGTCCAATCCATCAGTGATGTTCTCCCAAACGGATTTGTTTGGATCAAGGTCATCATGCATCTGATCGACGTAACCCAGGGCAACTGTTTCACCCACACGGAAAGTGCCGGCATCCGGTTTCTCCTGCCCGGTAATAAGGCGGAATAAGGTGGTCTTACCGGCGCCGTTCGGTCCAATGATACCTACTATACCAGCCGGTGGTAATGAAAAGCTCAGGTTCTCAAACAGTACTTTATCGCCATAGGCTTTGGTGACATTATTAGCTTCTATTACTACATTACCTAACCGTGGTCCGGGCGGGATAAAGAGCTCTAGTTTGTCTTCTCGTTCTTTGGTTTCTTCGGAAGCCAGTTTTTCGTAATTGGCCAAACGGGCCTTGCCTTTTGCTTGGCGGGCCTTAGGCGCCATGCGCACCCACTCCAGCTCGCGCTCCAGGGTTTTCTGGCGCTTGCTTTCGGTCTTCTCTTCCTGTGCCAAACGTTTGGCTTTTTGGTCCAGCCATGAGGAATAATTTCCCTTCCATGGAATACCTTCCCCGCGATCTAATTCGAGGATCCATCCCGCTACGTTATCAAGGAAGTAACGGTCGTGCGTTACGGCTATTACTGTGCCTTTATATTGTTTTAAATGTTGCTCCAGCCAGTCGATCGATTCTGCATCCAGGTGGTTGGTTGGCTCATCCAGCAGCAACACATCCGGTTCCTGTAAAAGCAAACGACACATAGCCACACGCCGGCGCTCACCACCCGATAATACCGATATTTTGGTATCCGGTTCGGGACAACGTAAGGCATCCATCGCACGCTCCAGCTTAGTATCCAGTTCCCAGGCGCCTACAGCATCTATCTTGTCCTGCA
>JAICXZ010000642.1 GCA_025934475.1 Mucilaginibacter sp.
GATGTCCAGATAGGAGGGAATAAAAAAATATGAAAAGCAGGACAACAGCAACCTTATCTTATTTCTAAAACTATCCTGCAAAGCGAGTGACCGCTTGATAAAAGTGATATCATTGAATTGAAATTTACCTACTGCTCTTGGATAGGCCAGGGGAATGGATAGATCTTCCCGGCTTAGATCAGCATGGTAATAGCCGGGCATTTTTACCCCAATCAAATTATCGATCAATGAAAGCCCTACTTTTAGTTTTTTCTTAAATCCATATTTTTCTGCGGTTTCTAATATGATCGGATCGTTAAGAAGATTAGGATATTTGGATAACATACAGGTAAGATCGATAAGATACTTAAAACGGGTACTCATATCTTTAACCAGGTGATTGGACACAGTTGCTAAAAATTCGCAGGGGGGGGACAGAACTGTGTACTCGCCATATACTGTCTTGTGTGACAGTGTATAGGGTTTAAAAAACGCATACGATGGAAATTTACCCGCAAACAGGTCCACCAGCGACCAATGAATTTCGACCTTGCCATCGTATTTCGGTATCCGGTAAACCATGTCTTTAAAAAACCGGCTGTAAAACGAAAGATATCTTCTGGGCACGGTTTCTTTCGGGAGGTAGTCCTTACCGATAAAATAATCCTCGATCGCCGCGATATCCTTTCGATTGGCTATAAAATCAATATCGACGCTTTCACGCATAGCTATATTTTCGTAATAACGGGCTGCAAGCGAGGCTCCCTTGTAACTGATCACATCAATGCCCAGTTTTTTCAAATCGCGGGTGATTTCGGCTGTCATCAGGCCCTGCATCATGTTTTTTTGCAGCGCCATCTGGTAATCGTTCTCCAATTTTGATTTGAATTCGGCAAGAACGTCCAGCTTCTTCGCCAGAATTACATGGTATACAAATGGCCGTATACTATGCGCCCGGGCAATTTTGTAAACCAATTGCCAGTCGATATTGCGCGACGAAATAAAATCCCGGAGCTCATCAATCCTCGCGGTTGCAAAGTATACCCTGGTAAGCAACAACAGAAATAATTGCTCATCGGGGTAGGTATCTGCAATATCTTTTAATGGGATCATCAGGCGTCGGTTGCGAGTAGGCTCAAAACTAAGAAAGTTTGCATAAACTCCCAGTTAACGTTGCGTGAAAACAAACCGGATAAAAATGTTTTAACAGTTTAAAATGGGTATAAAAACGGTTGACTTTAGATTATTTTTAATTCATTTTTGAATAACGTAAATTTAAAAGGCCAGTTTAGGAGTTGAGGCCCTTGTCAACAATTTAACCAACAACTTAAATCACTGTCAAATGGGCTACCGGCTCTTGTCTGCTATTCTGGTACTTTTTACAATTTCAAACAAATTAGCGGCTCAAAACGACAATAATCAAATTGAGTTTTTTGGCATTCACGCTTTAAGTGTTTTTACTCCCGAAAAATACAACCTCACCGGCCAGGTATGGGGTGGCGAATTAGCATACCACCTCAACATGTCCCAAAATAAGGCCGACTATATAAGGGTGCTGAATATCAGCGCTATCGATATTGTGGGTTCTTACCGAAGCTTTCGAGACGTGCTGATCAATAATGTTCCGGCCTCAAAAGGGCAGCTGGGTGATGCCTATACCGCGTTGGGGCGGTTGGAAATTAACCTCGCGGGAACAGGTCCGGTCAGGCTGCTGTTTACACCTGGTTTGGGCTTTACCTATTCCACCGAAACCTATTTCACCGATAAGGTTCCATTGGTTGGCAGTCACATCAACCTGACTGCACAGGCCGGGCTGAAGCTTTTTGCCGGTATCACGCCTTATACCGGAATAATAGGAGGACTTGATATACTGCATTATTCGAACGTGGGGGTAAGAGTACCCAATTTTGGAATCAATTCATATAATCTCTCGCTCGGACTTGTCCAGCGTGTTCCCGGCAAGGGGCCTGCGACCTCCGATCATCCATTTGCCCAACCGCATGGTGGCTCTGTAGAACTCGGTGGCGATTTCGGCATGCGCGGGCAGCCTTATTCTAAAAACGAATTTTATCGTGCCGGATTCTACGCAGGGTATAATTATCAGCTTACCTCCGTATTTAGTTTGAAAGGAGGTTTTGATGCCGGATATTATTTCACGCCGTTTAAACTATCCGATTACGATCGGACCTTTGCCGAATACGGCTCATCCTACGAAAGATGGCGTGTAGGCATCAGCGTCGGCGGCGATATGGCCCTGGGCCGCCTGGTGGTTATGGCTGCCTATGGGTATTACCTATACTATCACAGCTACTTTAACAACAAAACCTACTGGACGCCCGGTCTCAAATATTACGTAACACCCTGGATGGCGCTCCAGGGCAAGGCATACATCCATTACGCAGATGCGGATTATTTGGGATGGGGATTGCTGTTCAGAGTTCACTAATTATCTAACTCATTACACTATGTGTTCACGCACATGCGCCTGCCGGGGTACTTGATTTTGTAACTTGCAGATTTTCAGACTGGCCATTATTACACGATGTGCAAAATTTGTGGTAAATCGGCGTTTTTATGAACATGGGTTTGTGTTTAGCTGATTTTCAGTTGGTTGTATGTGGGAGTGATTTGCTGTTTGATACCGATGAATTGTTTCACGATGCGTAAAATGCATTTGGGTAATTAAAATAGCGTTTTTGGCTGTGTTGAGGAGTGGTGAATTGGCTTAGTGTGTTGGTTTTTTGCAAAAACTCTGGATGGTGGGTTGAAAAATGGGTACAATAAGCTAGTGTTTTCCGCCACTATTTTTATGTAGTTGTCGGATGCGAGCGCGATTTGCACACTGATGATTTAGTACGTGCGGAGAATAAGCGACTTAGAGCCCACAAATTTGCGGACTTTATAACGTGTGTCGTATTGCCCGATGAATTTTATGGAAAGCTAACCAGTATCAAATGGATCAAGATGACCAGGAGTTCTCCCGATACCCCTTGCCCGGTTAAGCGTCCACGCTTAACCGAAACAATTGCGAGTGTCTACACTCGCTAGAATAGCGAAGACAAACTTATCCTTTAGGAAAGCC
>JAICXZ010000333.1 GCA_025934475.1 Mucilaginibacter sp.
GCAAGAAAATGATTTTCCAGAGTTGGTTCATCGTCCGGCCTGTGGCTGAGCGTATTGTTTAAGATCAGTAGCAACCTCCGCTCTTTCATAAAGTACAGCGACTCCAAGCATTAGATTAAACAGAATTTCGCTTCCATTCCAGAAGTAATGTACTACAACGAGAAGATGATGCTTGGAGTAGTAATTTATCATTGCAAAGTTGAAGAACATGGTAGCGGAAAAAAATAACACTGCCGTATTGAGCCAAAAAGTCCCCTGCTTTATAATATTAACCTGCACCGGATAAGTGAGCATTTGCTTAAACAACAATAGCGAAAGGATAACGAATACTATTTCGTTGGCCAACATGGAATTTTCCGGGAAAATCTTATTATACGGTTGCAGGTATATTGAATTAATAATGATAAATATGAATATGAGCGGAATCATAATTACCATTATCTTTTTTAGCTGGCCGCTTCTGATCAGAAGGTAATAAATAAGCGAAAAAAAAGTGAAATATAGAATTGTTTCTAAATGAACTACAATTAGATTATTGTTATTTACATCAATAGCTAGCCTGTTGGCGATATTTTCGACGAATACGTATATAAGGTAAAACGTTAAAATTTTAAACGGCATGGAAAGCCTTTTAAAGCGCACCATGCCGATTAGGGCAGTAATAAAGCCTATCGCTAATCTTAAGTAAAACATTTAATCGCCATATCACATCGCAGAGCAATAAGGCGGGCAAGGCGGTACGTTATCCATTACATCTCCGGTAGCAAGATAGGGAGTTGCTGCTCCGGGTTGCGTGTTGGGTACAGAGCCATGCATCATAATGGTATGAACTTTATCCGGCTTACCCGTGAAGTCAGGATGCTTGGCGAAATATACGTGTATTCCCGCAACTTTTTCATCTTTCAACATATTTTCCAGGCTTTCGCGGTCAATGAAGAAACCATGAAGATGTTGATTTTCGGGAGTTTTCCAGGCGTGTTCGCCTGATGCTTTGTTTTGATCTCTGAATTCCTTAATAAGGCTCTTAGCCTTTTCAGGGTCCATTTTTTGTGCCATGATAATTAAGTTAGGGTTTTAGTTAACGAATTATCGAATGTATTAAAATATTGAAATAATAGAATACCGTGTTTTCACGGTATTTTTTCAAGACAAAAACAGTACAATTATTTAAAATTAATTGTTATTCAGGCAATTACACAATATTGATGGCAGTTTGTTTTTTCCTAAAGATTAAAAAAGTTTTTACCCTTCTAAAAGGAAGACAAAAAGTTCTTTTGGGCCGTGCGCACCTTTAACTAAAGTCTTTTCTATGTCGGCTGTTCGGCTGGGGCCGGTCACCGTAGTTACCATAGATGGCAACTGGTTGCCGTAACGTGTTTTTAGTAGTTTAAAGCCGTCTTTCAGGTCGAGAACGATCTGCGAAGTATAGGCCAAAACAATGTGTACGGGGGGGTATATACTTAGCCTGCGACCGGCCATACCGGCATTTGAAAGCATGATGCTGCCATTACGGGCCACCAGCGCCTCGCACAGCGTAAAACCCACTTCGGCCTGGTCAAAATCTTTGTCGGTCTCGAAAAAGGGGTAGTCGTAGTTTTTCAGTATCTCTTGCAAGGCTGGCTCCCAGCAATAGATCTTGTGCCATTTACGCTCTTCGGCCAGTTGCAGCAAATTATCTATAAATTGTATCTCGTCTTCACAGAATACAAACTGCCCAGAGGCGGCTGTAAATTCTTCTGCAAATAAAACCTCGGGTATATCTTCGGGAACGGGATAGTGAGGGAGATCCTCAAGGTTGGGGTAAGGGTTATCCCTTTTCTCAAGCAAAGCTTTGCGTATCTTTTTGAGTAGCTTTTCTTTAGATGTAGTGATGTCCCTCATTTTTTTAAGCGAAAGGCCCAGGGCTAAAAGCAAAAAGCCCAATTTGCTTTGGACTTTCTGCTTTTAGCTTTAGGCTAAATACTAATTAGCGTCTTTCTCTTCAGGATTCCTGTTAAAGGTACCTGAGTGATCGGCAACGCCTTCGTGGATCAGGTTGCCGGCGGCGGCTTCCTGGTTACCACCTTCCGGACCGTTTACAAACTCATCATAAGTTGTACGGTGATCGAATGGACGTTTGCCCAATATCTCTTCCAGGTCAGACTGGAACAGGATTTCTTTTTCGAGCAGCTTATTAGCCAGCTTTTCCAAACCGGCTTTTTTATCGGTCAGTAACTTCTTAGTACGCTCGTAAACATTTGTGATCAGGTTGCGTACCTCTTCGTCAATCATCTCCGAGGTTTTCTCAGAGTATGGTTTGTTAAACTGGTATTCGCCTTGTGTATCGTTGAAGGATACATTACCAACCTTATCGTTCATACCATAGATGGTTACCATGGCATAACCCAATTTGGTGATCCTTTCAAGGTCA
The DNA here is from genome assembly GCA_025934475.1 of Mucilaginibacter sp. Classification (GTDB taxonomy): domain Bacteria; phylum Bacteroidota; class Bacteroidia; order Sphingobacteriales; family Sphingobacteriaceae; genus Mucilaginibacter. The sequence continues at coordinate 2,411 of JAICXZ010000333.1, forward strand.
TTCTGAGCGCCAGTCGAAATCTTTCCGAATGTGATATCTTCAGCGACGCGGCCACCCATTGTCATGCACATACCGTCAAGCAATTGTTCAGTTGTATATAGGAACTGCTCTTTTGGCAAGTATTGCGCATAGCCTAATGCTGCAACACCACGAGGTACGATTGATACTTTCACCAGTGGGTCAGCGTATTCCAGGAACCAACCTGCGATGGCGTGACCAGCTTCGTGGTAAGCCACGATACGTTTTTCTTCTGGTGATATAATCTTGTTTTTCTTTTCCAAACCACCGATTACGCGGTCGATAGCATCCTGGAAGTCGGCCATATCAACTGCGTCTTTGTTTTTACGGGCCGCTATTAAAGCAGCTTCATTACAAACGTTAGCTATCTCGGCGCCTGCAAATCCCGGAGTTTGGGCCGACAGTTTCTTGGCATCAACACCTTCTGCCAGTTTAACCGGTTTTAGGTGCACTTTAAATATCTGTTCGCGGCCTACCAGGTCTGGCTTATCGATTGATACCTGCCTGTCAAAACGACCCGGACGCAACAACGCAGAGTCGAGTACATCCGGACGGTTGGTAGCAGCCAGGATAATGATACCTGAGTCGGTACCGAAACCATCCATCTCAACCAGTAACTGGTTCAGCGTATTTTCGCGCTCATCGTTACCACCTACAATGTTGTTTTTACCACGGGCACGGCCAATGGCGTCAATCTCGTCGATAAAGATGATACACGGCGCTTTATCTTTTGCCTGGCGGAACAAATCGCGCACACGGGATGCACCTACACCCACGAACATCTCAACGAAGTCGGAACCTGAAAGTGAGAAGAATGGAACCTGTGCTTCACCCGCAACAGCTTTTGCCAACAAGGTTTTACCAGTACCAGGCGAGCCTATCAGGAGTGCGCCTTTGGGAATCTTACCTCCCAGATTGGTGTATTTCTTTGGATTTTTTAGGAAGTCGACAATCTCCATTACTTCCTGTTTTGCTTCTTCGAGGCCGGCTACGTCGTTAAAAGTAACCGAAACCTGAGCCTCTTTATCGAACAGGGTGGCTTTTGATTTGCCGATATTAAATATCTGGCCGCCTGGTCCGCCGCCGCTGCCACCAGACATGCGGCGCATGATAAAGATCCATACCGCTGCAAACAGTAATATCATGATTACGCCCTGGAACAGTACATTCGAAAGGATGCTGTTTTGCTGCGTATAATCTATCTGTACTCTATCGTTTTCAGTAAAGCCAAACTCCTTTTCGGCAGCATTGATTTGCTGGTTCAGGGTTTCGTACGAAGCATAGGTAAAATAATATTGCGGTCCGTTGCTTGGTGCACCGGTAATGGTTCTCTGATTTTGAACACTTTTATAAATATCCGGCCGGCTTTTGAGTGCCTCGGGTTTGATAAAAACATCAACGGTTATAAGGTCGCCATTTTTATAGGCCTGCAATTTTTGTACATCGTGGTTCTTCAGGATATTGGTTTCGAAGAACTGGTAAGTAATCTGTTCGGCACTGTTACCGTTCGAAAAGTAGCCAACACCCAGCAATATCATGATTACAATGGCGTAAAGCCACATGATATTAAATTTGGGCGGTTTGGCCGACGGCTTTTTACCGGTTATTTTTCGTATAGGTTTTGGACTATCTGGTTTACTATCTTTCATTTCTTTAAAGCTCAACTTAAATCAACATTTTTTAAAATAGGAGTATCGGCTAGACGCGTATCTGCGCAATTGTGTGACGTAATTAGTTTAGGCGCTTTTGTAATATTTAATATCGGCGTCTCCCCACAAGTCCTCAACTCCGTAGTATTCTCGTTTATCGGTTCTGAAAATGTGCACTACCACATCAATGTAATCGAGCAATATCCATTCGCCATATTCAAGGCCTTCTTTGCGCCAGGGTTCCTGCCTGGTCGCTTTAAAAATTTCCTCTTCTACGCTGTTTGCTATGGCTTTTACCTGGGTGGCCGAGTCGGCGTGGCAAATCACAAAATAATCAGATACCGAACTAAATATATTACGAAGGTCTAACCTCACTATCTCATTCCCCTTTTTTTCCTGCATGCCATATATGGCCAATTCGGAAAGATAAGCGGATTCCTTTACCCCTTTGTTTTTTACCATCAAAAAGAATTAGTTTTGAACGCTTTTGGTTTATACATATTATACTTTGCAAAATAACATATTTTCGGGATTATTTGTTGGACAAAATTTAATCACAATTCAACGCGTCGATTCCACAAATGATTTTTTAAAGAATTTATTGTCAAATTCTAAGCCAGTTCCCGAAGGTACGGTCATTATGGCAGAAAGCCAGTATGCTGGCCGGGGGCAACAAAGCAATCGATGGCATAGCGAGCCGGGCAAAAATTTAACTTTTAGCATTTACTTAAAACCGGCTTTTCTGCCGGTGTCCCAACAATTTGATTTGACGCGGGCGATAAGCCTGGGCGTTGCTAATGCGTTAAC
>JAICXZ010000668.1 GCA_025934475.1 Mucilaginibacter sp.
TAGGGGCCTGCTTTATTTCGGTTATATGGTACGAGGGCGAAACCGTTTTACCGCCATCATATTGAAATTGCAAATCCCGGTCGGGGTTTTGGAGGAAGATATCTCTAAACTCGCTCCATGTCATTTCACTCGAATTCATTGTAATATTACGATTAATAGTTTCAAAATTTTTTAACAGCACTTGCCAATGTCCCGGTACGAACCCATGAAGTCGCCCAGTTCTTTTTGCAGCAATTTCCAGGCATTGGGCTCAATGCAATAACAAGTACTTACGCCCTCTATCGTGCCCTGTATCAATCCGGCATTTTTAAGTTCTTTAAGGTGTTGCGAAATTGTAGCCTGCGCCAAACCAAGATCATCAACCAAATCGCCGCAGATACAGGCGTTAGCCTTTATCATTTGCTGCAGGATGGCTATCCGGGCTGGATGAGCCAATGCTTTTAACATAATCGCTAGGCGGTTTTGCTCTTCTGTAAATATTTCAGTTCTGGTCAATCCCATGTTCAATCGCAATATTACGATTAATGGCCGTTATTCCAAAAGTTTTTTAGTAACTTTTTTATTAGCATGATATTTTTTCGAAATATTATTTTCGTAAAACGCAACCTGTAAATATGTTTCGCAGTATAAGCTTAAAGCTGAACTAACGTTTCTTCGAAAGCTTCGAAAATGTGCGTTTAATGGCAATTTGTGTGTGTTTTGCCTGAAAATTTGCACTTTATGGAAGTGAAAACAAACTGGTGTATATCAATGTTTTATAAGGTAGGCACTAAAGAAGAGTTCGCTGGGGAATATATTTTTACGAAACCTATATTCAAATAATAGTTAACTGGAGTACCAGTTTTGAAAGATAGACTAAGTGATACTATAGCGGGGGTGAGACAAGTGCTGAAGCGCATGTCGCTGTTGTTGCTGGTAATTGTTGCACTGGCATCAGCGGCTATTATTGTGGTTAATTATTACAGTATCCGGATACTCTCAGGCGCCCGTGCCTACATCAACGGTGAATCCCAATATTCCAAGGGCCAAAAAGATGCATCGGCCGCGCTCACCAATTACATCTATCTTGGTAAGGAATCAGACTATAAAGCTTTTCTCGACAATATTAATGTAAACCGCGGCGACCGCACCGCCCGCATCGCGTTGTCGTCTTCAGTGGTGGATTATAATGCTGCCCGGCAGGGTTTTCTGGCTGGAAGAAATCATCCAAAAGATATCGATGTGATGATGTGGATGTTTGTGCGATTTAAGAACCTCGCTATGTTTAAAAAGGCCATCGGCATTTGGGTGGATGGTGATGCATTGGTGAACGATCTTTATCAAACGGGTATCCGGGCTCATCAAAGGGTTGCCGCAGGGGGCATGTCGACAGACGAAAAACAGCAAATGCTGGTGTCAATCAGCGTAATATCTCAACGTCTCACTGTAAAGGAGCAGGCTTTTTCGGAGACACTCGGTGACATAAGCCGTAAAATAAACGACTATATTTTCATTGCCAATGTGATCATTATCCTGGTTATCGTAGCCAGTTCGATGGCTTCTGCGGGTATTATGATCCGTAACCTGGCGCATTCGAGAAACAAAATCATTGAGCAGAATAATAGCTTGCAGGCCATCAACGCCGGCCTTGATAAGTTTGTGTACAATGTGACGCATGATCTTCGCTCGCCGGTGGCCTCTCTTTCTGGTTTGATCGATCTCATAGACGACGAAACAGACCCGGCACAGATAAGGCTGTACACCCGTATGATGAAGGAGAGCCTTGAACGCCAGGATCAGTTTATTGCGGAGATGCTGGCCTTTATCAAAAGTAAGCATACAGGCGTCGCAAAGCAGGAATGCAGCCTGGAAACTATTGTTGATAATGTGATAGCGCTTAACAGTTACAAACGGGATGGCAAAGAGGTGAAGATTTACAAGGAGATTGGTCTCACCAATATAGAAAGCGACGCGCTCAAAATACAGGTTATATTAAACAACCTGGTATCAAATTCCATCAAATACAGCGATTTTAAAAAACCTGAGCAATGGATAAAGGTTCGAACTTATAAATCGAATGCGCGGGCAGTCATCGAGGTGCAGGATAACGGCATCGGCATACGGGAAAAGGATCGGGAGCGCATATTTGATAAATTTTACCTGTCGGGAGACAATACGCGCAGTACGGGTATTGGTTTATACCTGGTTAAAGACGCAGTTACGCAGCTCGATGGCGAAATAGAAGTAAAATCGGAACCTGGGGTAAGCAGCACCTTTTTGGTGAGCCTGCCATGCTGATCCGCCTCGGTAGCGGCTAAGCCTTTGCCTTAGCCGAACTTTTTGACGAAATCCACGAACTAATAATTACTTTCACGATAAGCATTCCGGTAATCAAATACACATTGTACAGCGTGTTTACATACGCGGAAGCAATTTTTTCGGCCCGGTTGTAATAGATAATAAGGATGAGTACGCTTAGTGGTACAATAAGCAGGTCCACAAGATAGGAGATGATCATCTGCAGGGTTTTACCTTTTTCGTACAGGCCGAGTATGAAGTTGCTGGCAAAGTAGCAAAATAACGAATAGATGCCCATCAGTACTACCAGCTCAGTGGAGATTTTAGACTCTGTAGCATAATAGACCCTGCTGAAATTTAAAATAAGAAATGGCAGCCAAAAACTGAACATCGAATAAAGCAATATGCCAAAGAAACATGCCAGGCCCAGGAAATGTAACAAGTATTTGAGCGTGTTGGCCACGATTTTATCCAGTTGGAGGGTTTTCATACCCAAACATAATAATTTGTTTGAATTTCAGAATACTTTTCAAATTTTCGGGCATTAGGTGTTTGGTAATTGTCAATAATACACTTTTGATAATCAGCCGATTTTGAGATTTATTTAAATAAACTTCAACCTTTCGTAAACGTTTGCGTATACAGGCACCGAAA
>JAICXZ010000397.1 GCA_025934475.1 Mucilaginibacter sp.
ATGCCTTTTTGAAGACGCTGGAAGAACCGCCGCACTATGCCATCTTTATCCTGGCTACAACCGAAAAACATAAAATATTACCCACGATCCTTTCGCGATGCCAGATTTTCGATTTTAATCGCATCCGGGTAGAGGACATGGCCAATCACCTCGCTTCGATTGCGAAAAAAGAGGAGATCGAATTCGAGGCCGATGCGTTGCATATCATTGCTCAAAAAGCTGATGGCGGTTTGCGAGATGCGCTGTCGATGTTCGACCAGATCGTGAGCTTTTCGGATGGCAAGGTAACTTACCGTACGGTGATCGATAACCTGAACATTCTTGATTACGATTACTATTTCCGGATCATTGATGGCCTTTTAAAAGAAGATACAGCCGGAACGTTATTACTTTTCGACGAGATACTTTCCAAAGGTTTCGATGGTGCACATTTTATATCAGGCTTGTCCGAACATTTTCGCAACCTGCTGGTAGGCAAAGATGCAACGACATTGAAGTTACTCGAGGTGAGCGAGGGAATTAAAGCCAGGTATTTACAGCAATCACAGGTAGCATCGGTTTCGTTCATGCTTTCGGCGATGAACATTGCCAATCAGTGCGACCTTAACTATAAGCTCAGTAAAAACCAGCGATTACAGGTTGAACTGGCACTGCTTAAAATGTGTCACCTGCCCTCCGCCTTTAATATGCTCACAGCACCTGCTGGTGAAGCTGCTCCGGCCGGAGAGCTAAAAAAAAAACCTGATACCTCAGCAGTAAAACCATCGCAGCCGGAAGCCCCTGTCAAACAGGAAATGCCTGTTTTGAGTGATGAGCCTGCTGTTTACAATAAAACAAAGCCACAACTTGAAGCGCCAAAGCCAGCTGTGCAGCCACCGCCGCCAGCTGAAAAGCCAAAGGTATTTATTCCAAATTCCGGCTCGGCGTCTACTTCGGTTAAGATACCATCATTAAAAGATCTGGGCACAACGGCAGCAGCTGCGGCCGCAGAAGAGGACGATCCTTATCTCAAAGGGGATGACAAGGAAGCATTCACCATGGATCAGTTCCTGAAGCAATGGAGTGACTACGCCGCAAAGAGCAAGGCTGAAGGGAAAAACATGAGCCTGATCACCGTGTTTACTTCGAACGCACCGGTTATGCTGGAGCCTTATAAGTTTGAAGTCATCGTCGGCAACAAATCTCAAGATACATTATTCAGGGACGATAAGCACCACCTGCTAAACTTCCTGCGTACTAACCTCAAAAACTTTGATATTGAGGTGCAAACCCGTATCGATGAGATAAAGGCGGCTAAGAGGCCTTATACTACTTCCGAGAAGTTCATCCACATGGCCAATAAGAACCCTCAACTGGCCGAACTGCGTAAACGCTTTAACCTCGACGTCGATTTTTAATAATTGATATTCACGTGTTCCAACGGGCGTTGGGAACTAGAAAAAAAGCGAGGAGCAATTCTTTCGGAATGTATTCCAAATCGCTCCCCGCATTACGTTTCTGTTTATTAATATTATTTAAAGCAATATTTAACGCCAAGTCCAGGTGCAATGTCAAAAAATGGCCCGACACCAAGCTCAAGCCTTGGATTCAGATCTAGGCTCACAGCTATAGGTGATTGTGGTATCACATACTCAACACCAACCACACCATCAGCGCCTATTAGTATATGGTCGCTGGTGTAAAGCTCGTTATCGCCATTAAAACGCTTGTAATAGCCGGCGCCTACGGCTCCTAAGTGCGCCCCTGCCCCATAGTAAAATCTGAAGCCCTCGATATTGGCGATTGGTAAATTGAGTTCGTACAAACCGGTTATAACTAAACCATGGTTAGAGCGAAGGCCAACAACCGCTTCCAGCGATGTGGTACTGTTCATAAAATATTTGCCCGCAACACCATTTTCGTATCCACCAAATTTTAGTCCGGCGGCGAATTGGTAATTGGGTGCATACTCTTGTGCTTTTGAAGTTTTGCTTAAGGCCAGGAATGAGGCTAGGAATAGCAGGCAGTAAATAGTTTTTTTCATTGGGAGTTTATTGCAAATAACGATTGTTTTTTCTGTTTAATTACAGATGGCTTTAATTTGTGTTTGTAATAAGTTGATAATCAATTATAAAACTTGTATTTCCAGGGTCGAAAAATAGACCCGTTCATATATAAGTTTGGGTGCTATAACAATATTGCAGGCAAATTGTTACGATGCTAGCAAAATAAAATAGGTTAAATTAGTCCACTCTATCAATCTCCGCACTATGGCGAGACTTCTTCAAAGCAAATTTGTTCTTTGCGCGCTCTTCGCGCTACTGTTATTTTTCAACAATGCTAATGCACAGGCTATCAATGGAAGCGATACTGCCTATAAGCACGGTATGGTGGTTTGTGCTTACCCGGATGCCGCGAAGGTAGGAGTGGAGATTTTAAAGAAGGGCGGCAACGCGGTAGATGCCGCTGTGGCGGTTCAATTTGCATTAGAAGTAACGTTCCCAGAAGCGGGAAACATTGGCGGCGGCGGGTTTATGGTTTATCGTTCTGCCAAAGGCAAAACCAATACGCTCGATTTCAGGGAAAAGGCGCCTGCTGCGGCTTTCGAAAAAATGTTCCAGGATTCGGCCGGGAATGTGATACCAGGAAAGAGTTTATCTACACATCTGGCTTCAGGTGTGCCGGGCTCGGTTGATGGTATGTTCAAAGCGCATCGCAAATATGGAAAACTGAAGTGGGCCGAACTTGTTCAGCCCGCCATAGACCTTGCCCGCAACGGCTTCAAAATAACTAAACGCATGGCTGGTGATCTAAACTCAGCAGCCAACGAGTTCAGGAAGTTAAACCCGGACAAAAATTATTTAGGAAAAACAGATAAATGGCAAGAAGGCGATTTGCTGGTCCAGGAAGACCTGGCCAAAACCCTTGAGTTGATACGCGACAAAGGACGGGCCGGCTTTTACGACGGGAAAGTTGCCGATGAAATAGTCGCCGAGATGCAAAGCGGGGGTGGCATGATCAGCAAAGAAGACCTTGCTAATTACCATTCTGCATGGCGCAAGGCGCTAACCGGTAATTATAAAGGCTATAAAGTTATCACGATGCCGCCGCCATCCAGTGGTGGTATCGCTTTGCTGCAGTTGCTGCAATCGGTTGAGAAATATCCGTTGCATCGCTGGGGATATAACAGCGATTCAACGGTTCAATTGGTGGTTGAGGCCGAACGCAGGGTTTACGCCGACCGCTCCAAATATCTCGGTGACCCCGATTTTTTCAAAGTACCAAAGGATACGCTTCTCAACCCGCAATATAATGCTTCGCGAATGAGTTCGTTTACCTGGGCACAGGCTACGCCAAGTGCGAGCATATCTCCCGGCAAAATTGCAGGCTACGAAAGCGATCAGACAACCCACTATTCCATCGTCGATGGAGATGGGAACGCCGTGTCGATCACAACCACGCTAAACGGTGGATTTGGTTCAAAAATATTCGTTAAAGGCGCGGGTTTTCTGCTGAACAACGAAATGGATGATTTTAGTTCGAAGCCCGGTAGTCCAAATATGTTTGGTTTGGTGGGAGGCAAGGCTAACAGCATACAACCCAATAAGCGCATGCTTTCATCCATGACTCCTACGATCATAGAAAAGAACGGCAAATTATACATGGTAGTTGGCACACCGGGCGGAGCAACAATTATCACCTCGGTTTTTCAGACTATTTTGAATGTATTGGAGTTTGACCAAAATATGCAGCATGCAGTAGCGTCAAAGCGTTTTCATCACCAATGGCTGCCAGATAAGGTCTTCGTTGAGCGCGGCGCACTGGACGATGCAACCCGGGCCAAACTTGAGCAAAAAGGCTATAAAATTGTAGACGGCGGTCCCAGCGGCCGTGTTGACGCGATATTGGTAACGCCCGCGGGTTACGAAGGCGGGGCCGATCCGAGAGGGGATGATACGAAGGAAGGGTTCTAGAGAAAGTCCATAGTCCATGTTGCTTAGACCATGACCGTTTTGCATAACCATGGACTATGGGCTATCGACCATGGACAAAATATAGTATACTTGCAAAATATCCCGCAAACAATGGCGTCGCATATTAAACACCAGGAAACGATAGATTATTTTATAAAGGTGGTTTGGCAAACGATGGCCAACCGTTATAATCAGTTGGTAACGGAATTCGGGATCACGCAATCTATCGGGTACCTGCTGATCAATATCGACGAGCATGAGGGTACGACAGTGTCACAAGCGGCAGCATTGCTTGGGTTAAAATCAACCAGTCTTTCGCGGATGCTGAGTCAACTGGAGAAATCGGGCCTCATCTATCGCGAATCGAACCAGGGAGATAAGCGTTCGGTTAAAATCTACCTGACGGAACTTGGTAAGGAGA
>JAICXZ010000641.1 GCA_025934475.1 Mucilaginibacter sp.
ACTTGGCTGGCTCGTTATATGATATCATTGCTCCCCCAAAAGAGGTTGAGCATCCGGCCGGTGAATGGAACCATACGGTAATACGCTTGAAGAATGGCGAATTGACTTTCTGGCTAAACGATGTACAAACAGTGAAAACCCATCTGTGGGATGCTAACTGGACGGAACTTGTTAGCAAAAGCAAGTTTAAAGATTGGAAAGGCTTTGCTGCATTTCACAAGGGGCATATATCGCTGCAGGATCACGGATATCATATTCAGTTCCGCAATATCAAAATACGCCAGCTGTAAAGAAAAATGCCTGTTTTACAGGCATTTTTTGTAACAATAAGCCATGTGGAACGTATAAAGGTTTTTAAGAAGCGACCATTAAATTTTATTGCAAGTTGAAAAAGTTTCTATACGTTTTATTCGCGGCAGCCGTGGCTTTAACGGGATGTAAAAAAGATAGCAGTACTTCGGTGAACATAACCAATGCCGATCTGACTACGATCAACAATCAGCTTAAAGGAACCTGGCTATTTCCTATCGCATATCAGCGTGTCGTTAATTCGGCTTCCGGCGCAGTAGATTCTGTAATGAATGGCACGTCGCCTGCTTTTCAATTTGATGGTGGTTCACACGTAAATATTCTACAGGATACCAAAACCACGCTTAAAGGCACCTATGCTCTCAGCACGCAAAACGGACTTATCTACATTGATATAACTTATCCCGATGGGAATGATGTATTTTACCAGGTTTTGCTCAACAATGCTCAAACGCTTAAGCTGACGTCCACTACACCTTTTATTCCTAACGGCCAAACAACAGCCGTTGCAGGCGAGGTGCTGGAATCAAATGTTACGCTGCAAAAACAGAGCGGATCGGATGTTTCCGGTCACCTGATACGCGTTGTAGTAAAAGGCGCTAAAACCGATTACAGCGTGTCGGTATCGGTGACTCACACGGTTCTGCCGGCGCCTGCCGATTCCACGGTTTTGCTCAATACAAAACTGAATACGACCGGCACTTACACTTACGAGTTTATGGCCAAATCCGGCGATCAGCTTTATGTTGATATCCTGGGCGATTATACCACTACGGTGTTTTATGCTTTTTATAATGGCGTGCCGATGGCCGGTAATGTAGGCTACGACTTCCAGGAGATAAAAACCACTACAGGCTGGATGGTGCCATAAGCCTACCTATTTTATCAGAAATTTTCCTGCTCAAAAACGTAACCAATTGAAATTGTTACCGTAAAACAATAAAGGAAGCCTTTTTCCCGGTTTGTTTTTTTGACTTAAATTTTGTGGGTTTTATGGATTATGTTTTATTGTTTTTAGTCGCAGGGATTATTGCTATTTACTTCATCGCTCGTTACGAAAAAAAGAATAAAAGCGAGGTGGAGAACATCTTAAGGGCCAATAAAAATGTGCCGCCTTTATTTATGCTGCGTTCGGCCGAATTGAAAGTAAACGCCATTAAAGCCGCCCTTGGCAGCGATGCCATGATCCTGGCCAGTCCCGACGACGTGAAATATGTAGCGGACGATCTGGATAGACTAATGGAAGACTACAAAAACCGCGAAATAACCCTGGCCATATATTATACCAAACTCGGCGCTTTACTTATTAAAGTAAATGAGTTGAAGGGAATCCCGGTAGAGGCGTATTAAACTCATCTCAAAACTCAAAATCCGTCTACGCCGAAATTTCTATTCCGACGGCTTTTTTTTCTGCGCTCTCCGTGTAAATCTCTTCGTTCTCTGTGGTTTAAATTTAACCACGAAGATCACTGAGAAGACACAATGTTCACAGAGAGCTAATCTTAAAGATACCCTTTACAATTCCTGTTTGCATTTATACTGGCTTTGATTATTATTGCAAAAAAGCGGTATGACCGACGACGCAATAGTAAAAAGGCTAAAGATCATTGTTAAAGAGCACGGCGGCCAATTGGCGCTGGCCAATGCCATTGGCGTCGACCAGGGCTTTATCAGCAAGGTTATTAACCGCAAGCAGGAGATGAGCTATTACCTCATCCGCAAACTCTGCTTCCAGCTCAAATATTCGCCTGAATGGCTCATCATCGGCACCGGCGAAAAAAAACTCGATAAACCCGATTCTGCCAAACTCATTACCGAGATTCAAATGCTTCGCACCGAAGTTGATATTCTTCAGGCCCGTATGCGTGTGTATGAGATTGAGTTGAAGGAATTGAGGGAGGCTGTAGGCGGTGAACGGAAAGCAGCAGGGTAGTTACTTCATGTATACCCCAAAACCATTCAACTCAATCAACCTAATCCAACCCAATCAACTCAACGCTACTTTACCTTCAACCAAACATCTTTATTATTAACCGTCGCCTGGGTTACAGACCCATCGGCAGCTTTGGTGAACCTGACAGAAAACGTTTGATTGTCGGTAACAAATTCTGATTCTGAGATGGGCCAAAGATTAGTGTCGCTTTGCTCGTGCTTTATCACAAGGTGGTCATCGGCTGCTGCAATATGTGCTTTGTCATCGCCATCCCCGTCGCCACCTTTTCGTTCATAGTTTCCTTCAAAGGATTTAAGTTGATCCATCGTAAGCTTAATGATCTTCGGTGGCTCAGGTGTATAGTTATCAGCCACCCGAACCCATGTGTCGCGGTCAAAGGCCAGTACCTGGGTTATTTCACCTTTGTCGTTTTTTGAAAACTTGAGCGGAAACTCATGGTCATCGTTGTAAAATTCCAGGGCCGATGTCTGCTTAAACGGAAACTCCTGGTTATCCCAAAGCTGCTTGAGCACCAGATGGTCGTCTTTCAGCAGTATTTGCAGGAACACGTTTTTGTTGTCGGTAAATTGATACTTACCAACAAATGGCTTCAAAGCAGCTGAATGATCAGTTTGATTGGTTTGGTCGGGCGCTGCCGTTTGGGCGTTTGACTCGCTGGTGTGAATGATCTGCACCGACAGAGCCAGCGCGAATACAAAAGCAAAAGAAAATCTTTTCATAGTAATAAGGTTTGATTATTTAGGGATGGTTAATTGTTTGTAAAACGGAATTGGCCGGATATTATTATAAGTTATCTGCT
>JAICXZ010000819.1 GCA_025934475.1 Mucilaginibacter sp.
GCCATTTTCGGCTACCACGGCGGCGAGCTTCAACTATTATTGGTAAAGAATAAGGTATTTACCAAATGGTGCCTGCCGGGTGGTTATGTGCGCAAAGATGAAACTTTGGAACAGGCGGCAGCCAGAACCACTGCCGATCGCACGGGAATCGAAAATCTCTTCCTCAAACAATTTAAAGCTTTTAGCGAACCCAACAGGAACCATCCGACATCAGTTGATGCGGGAAAATTTCATGAACTGACCAACATTAGGATAGGTGAAGAAGGCTGGCTCAATGGCCCGACAGTTTCCGTCGGCTACTATGCAATTACCGATATTGCTAACGCTATGCCAAAAGTTGATTTCTTCTCCAGTGAGTGCCGCTGGTTTCCGGTTGACAAACTGCCGCCGCTTGGCTTTGATCACGACGATATGATTCGTGAGGCGCTGTTTACCATGAGGATGCATCTATACCACTTCCCTATCGGTAAAAATCTGCTGCAGCAAAAGTTTACTTTGAAAGAGATCAAAATGTTTTACGAGGTGATGTCGGGCAAGCAGCTTAACGCTTCCAATTTTCCCAACAAGCTCATCTCATTAGGGCTCATCGTCAAGCTCGATGAAAAGCGAAGTATAGGTGCCCATCGGTCTCCGGCTTATTACAAGTTCGATGAAGAGACGTATAATAAAGCACTCTCTGAGGGGCTGGTGTTGGCCTAGCTGGGATTTGGCGCTATTTAACAAAATTGGCCACTAATTGGTTAGGCGTTAAACTGTTATTATCAAAGAAGTGGTGCTTATAATTCACATGTAATTTGTCGAGCAGACGTAGGATGTTAAAGCCAGTTGAATAAAAATACTTTATCGAATTGCTTTCGTACATCCATTGTTTATCCTCAATTTGAAAATGTTTGTATGCATTCATCTTATAAGCGGTATCCATGCTCGCTAATGTCTTTTCAGTCGGCAAACGTTTAAACGCAAGGTATAACTGGTATTCCATATAACGGGCACTGCCTTCCATCTTTTCCAAAAAATCTTCCTGGGAGTCCAATTCAAATTTTTCCTGCTCCTTAAATTGCTTTAATCGAAGGTTTCGCATAGAAATATATTTTTTGATCAGGGATTTAATTTTAGAAAAATCATGCTCTTTCAAACACTTTAACAGCAGCTCATTTTCCTTTTCTACGCTCTCTTTGAACCAGGGATAACTATCGTAATAGCTTTGCAGCCTGGAATTACTTATTGATATAGAGTCATTTGCGAAACGAAGAAATGCCGGGTGGCGGAATTGAAAACCATGAAAATATTCGTGCATCACCATTGTTGCCCAGGTTTGAATATCGGGAACTTCCGACACATAATTACGTGTTGTTTCCAGGTCACTGCAAAGCATTATAGGATTGTGATACCATAATATATCTTGCTGGCGATCCTCATAAGCAGTAGCCATGTGAAACGCGACCGTGTCAAGTCTGGATGTTTTGCCGATCCTAATTTTCCCGTCATCATAAATGCTTGTGACTGTCCGCCTGCTTTTAACCAGGCCCGTGGGATCTATCAGGTAGGTTTGATTTTTGGTAAAATAGGCCAGAGTTACATCATACCGGGGTAATCCAAAGCCAGGCCAGTTTCTATTAGCCAATTGACTTTTTAAATAATAGAAATAACGAATACGCTCTATTGTCAGCTTTTGATCCTGACCGGCAGCGTAAAATGAAGAGCTTAAGAAAAATCCCAGTATAAAAAGATAAGTTTTAAACAAGGTTTTAATATTGGTTCGCCTAAATATAGTCAAACTTAGTTAACCTGCATCGTTAAGCTGTATTTTCCTCACGAAACCGGGTCACAAGAGTGTTTACCAATCACTCGCTGAAAC